>NZ_JBFAIP010000018.1:0-112295 GCF_040654775.1 Streptomyces sp. NPDC050636 | reverse complement strand
ACGGCCTGCTGGGCATCCGTTACCGACAACGGCGGGATCTTCGGGCCACGATGATTCACACCAAACCAACGAAGAATCTCCGACTCAGGTCACTACCTAGAGCTACCTACCGACCTACTACCTGCCACTACCCTGTCTCGACTGGCCTGACTGCCTTCTACACCAAGGCCGTTACTCCGTCCCCGGATACAGCGCCTCCCTCAAATGCCCCGTCCAATGCGCCGTCATCTCCTTCGCCACCCGCGTCTCCGGGGCGTACATCTCGAAGCCGTGCCAGGCGCCGGGCACATTGCGGACGGTGACGGGAACGCCCGCGTCCATCAGGCGCCGCGCATACGCCAGGCCGGTATCGCGCAGCGCATCCAGGTCGCAGACCAGGACGTAAGCCGGCGGCAGGCCCGACAAATCCGTGGCGCGGGCCGCCGCGGCGTACGCGTCCGCCGCCGTCCCCTCGGGCAGATAGTGCTCCCACGCCAGCCGGACGGTCCGCCGACTGGCCGCCCGCAGGTCCGCGCCCGGGCCGGATGCCGCCACCGATCCCGCGTCCGCCGGCTCCTGGCCCACCCGGTCGTCCACATCCGGGACGCACATCGACTGATAGGCGATCGCCGGACCGCCGCGGTCGCGGGCCATCAGGGCGACGGCCGCGCTCAGCCCGCCGCCGGCGGACTTCCCGGTGATCGCGATCCGTTCGGGGTCGATGCCGAGCTCGGCCGCCCGCTTCGCGGTCCATTCCAGGGCGAGATGGCAGTCCTCCACTCCGGCCGGATAGCGGTGCTCGGGGGCGAGCCGGTATTCGACGGCAATGGTGACGGCGGGCAGTTCACGGCAGAGCGCCAGGGCCGTGCGGTCCTGCCCCGGCAGTGAACGCCCGATCGCGTACCCGCCGCCATGGAAGTGCAACACGGCAGGCAACAGGCCCCTGGGGGAGCCGGTTTCGGCGCCTTCCGGCGAGCCGTCGGCCCCGTCCTGCGGTCGGTAGACCTCGACCGTCAGCGCGCTGCCGTCGCCCCGCGGGATGTCGTACCGCTCGCTGCGCACGCCGGACCGGTCGGCCGGACGCGCCGCCAGCAACGCACGGAACCCGTCACGGGTCGCCTCGATGTCCTCATACGGGTTGGCGGAGGAGAGCGGCAACGAAGGGAGAAACGGGACGAGTTCGGGATGGACCTGCATGCGGTAGCTCCTCGGATCGCATGGACAGACGCGCGGCGTACGCGCTGTGTTCTGCCCCATCGTGCAGTCGACCACCGACACCGTCCCGTCGGTGCTGCCGCTGGACGTCATCGCGCGGGCCGTCCCGCACCCCCGTCACCCACCGCACCCCCGTCACCCACCCGGCCCTACACCCTGGGCATCCCCTACGCCCCGGCCTCTACGCCCCCCTTGGCCCCTACGGCCCTGCCCTTCGCCCCTCACTTCGCTTCCGCATAGCAATCCACCACAGCCGTGGTGAACGGAAATCGGACCGGAGTCTCCCCGAACGCGATCCGGCCGGCCGCCGAGGCCGCCGCCGTGATCGCCTCGGACACCGTCGCCGCCTCCTCCGCGGGGCAGTGCACGATCACCTCGTCGTGCTGGAAGAAGACCAGTTCGGCGCGGAGCCCCGCCTCTGACAGCGAGCGGCGCAGCGCGGCCAGCATCAGCAGCGCCCAGTCGGCAGCGCTGCCCTGCACGACGAAGTTACGGGTGAACCGGCCGCGGGCGCGGGCCGCCGAGCTGCTGCCGTAGCCGGCGGGCGGGTCCTCCTCCTGGGGCAGGCCCGCCTCGTCGGGCGCCGCCATGGACGCGGGCGGGCAGGTGCGCCCCATCCAGGTGCGCACCAGCCTGCCCTCTTCGCCGGCGCGCGCCGCATCGTCGACATACGCCACCGCGGCCGGGTAGCGGCGGCGCAGGTCGGCCATGTGCTTGAGAGCGTCGCCGGAGGTCTGGCCGTAAATGGCGCCCAGCAAGCCGAGCTTGGCCTGGGCACGGTCGCCGCCGAACGCACGGGCGGCCAGATCGGCGTACAGATCCTCGCCGCTGCCCGCCACCTCCATCAGGCCCCGGTCGCGCGAGACGGCGGCCAGCACCCGCGGCTCCATCTGGTCGGCGTCGGCGACCACCAGGCGCCACCCCGGGTCGGCGAGCACCGCCTGCCGGATCACCTTCGGGATCTGCAGCGCGCCGCCGCCGTTCGTGGTCCAGCGGCCGGAGACCGTGCCGCCGGGGAGGTATTCGGGGCGGAACCGGCCGTCGTGCACCCACTGCTGGAGCCAAGCCCAGCCGTGGGCGGTGTGCAGGCGGTAGAGCGACTTGTACGCCAGCAGCGGTGCGACCGCCGGATGGTCGATCTGCTGGAGCTCCCATTTGCGGGTCGAGGTGAGGGGAATCCCGGCGCCGGTGAAGGCCTTGATGATCTCGTTCGGCAGATCCGGGCGCACCCGCACGCCCGCCCCGAAGGCCCGGGACACCTCCTCGGCCAGTTCCGCCATCCGGCGTGGCTCCAGTCCGCCCGGATAGCGCTCGCCCAACAGCCCGTCCAGCAGCTTGCGGTGCACATCCGCGCGCCAGGGCACCCCGGCCCGCGACATCTCCGCGGCGACCAGCATCCCCGCCGACTCGGAGGCCAGCAGCAGCCGCATCCGCTCCGGATGCTCGGTCTTCGCCGTACGCGCCACCTGGCCGGCATACACCTCCAGCAGGGCGGCGAGCTCGTCCGTGCCGGGCGGCAGCGGCACCGGACCCGGCTCGAACAGGGACGGCTGGGTCTCGGCGGCCCGCGCGGGCGCGTCCTCCGGGACCGGCAGGCCGCGCAGCCGCGCCCAGGCGGCGGCCAGCGAGCGCGGTTGGCCCGACTGCCCCTCTTCGTGTCCGATCAGCAGCGACTCGGCGGCCTCCACGTCATAGCAGCGCTCGACCCGCACCCCCGCCGCCAGCAGCCGCCGGTACGTCTCCGCGGTGGACCGCCACACCCACCGCTCGACCTCGGGGCGCGCCCGCACGGCCTCGGCGAGCGACGGCTCCTCCAGCACCGGTCCCGCAGGCCGGCCGTCGGGGGCGAGCGGGCAGAGACGAGCACCCCCGTCGCCCGTCTCCACCACCGCCCATCTCATGACCCCGAGTCTTGCACCAGGGTCTGACAATCCCCCTGACCAGCGCATTCGCCCCCCGTGGCGTTAGCCCGTACGCACGACGAGTGGCCGCTCGCGTCCTGTGCAGTGCTCGCCCATGCCCTCCAGGCCGCAGCGCGCCACCACCGTCTCCGTCAGCTCCTGCCGGGCGAGCACCTGCCCCTCCAAGATGTCGACGACGGCCTCCCCGAGAGCCTCCATCTGCACGACGCCACTGACAATCGGCGGTGTGCGGCGCTGACCTGTGGCGATGGCGAACGCACAGCGTCGCGGAGGTGGCTGTGGGTGGCGACGCGATCGACGACATCGCCGCGCCCCCGGCGACCCGGAACGGCACATTCATCCGATTGGCCGCACTACTTTTGCCCGTTTTGGCGCGTTGAGCAGCTTGTCGCTCCAGGCGGCGCGTAACAGGTTCTGATCGCTGCTCAGTGAAGAGGTTTGCCGTGAAGATTCTCTCGAAGGCCGTTGCCTTGTCCGCCACCGCAGGGATCGCCGTCATGGGCGGGGCCGGCATTGCCGCGGCCCACGGGGGTTCGGGCGGCGCCCATGCCTCTGGTACCGCGGTGGGTTCCCCCGGCGTCGTCTCCGGAAACCTCATCCAGGTCCCGGTGAATGTGCCGGTCAACGTCTGCGGCAACACCGTCAACGTCGTCGCACTGCTCAACCCGGCGTTCGGCAACGTGTGCATCAACAAGTGAGCGCCGCTTGGCGGGAAAGGCCCGCCCGGGTGCCGGGCGGGTCTTTCGCCATCAAAGGCCGGTACGTGTTTCGGTACCTGCCCTTGGTGTGACGGGGCCCGCTCGTTACCGCGTCGCCCCTCGGACGCATCCAGGGTCCGCTCAACAAACCCTGCGCCGGTCCGCCCGCCAAGGCGAACGCCGGCTCCGTCACCGGCTTCATGCCGAATCACGGGTCAGGATTTTCTGGACGATGTCCAGGCGAACGACGCCAATGGTGTCGGTAATCACTGATCCAGTCATCGGCCGTAGGACCGGACCGCGAGCCCTCATCAGTGGTCCGGGGCCGGCGGTGCCACATCGCGAACCGTAGGGCCGGGAATTCTCGATCCACCATTTCGGTAGCAGTTCGAATTCGGTGGGCCCTTCGGCTGGCGAACTGCGCTGGTTTTCCCGCGCAGTATGTGTGGTGGCGGTCTCCCGAAACTGATTTGCATCGTTCGGGCGATTCTTTCAAAAACTTCTCCGCGGGAGTTTCGTCAGCGCGGAGAAATCGTTACCAATATTCGCAGCGGAGTTACGGGCGAGCAGGTTACCGCCCGTGCGACACGACGGTCGTGTTCGCTATGGACCCGCTGCAGGAAGGGCTGAAAGTGAAGTACGCAAAGGCGGCCGCAGTCGCTGTCGGCACGCTCATGGCAGTCGGCGCGTCTGCGCCCGCGTTCGCCGGCTCGGGGCACCACCACCATGGGTCGGGTCCCGGCGCGGGAGCCAGGGGTGTCGCCGCGCACTCCCCGGGTGTGATTTCCGGCAACTCCGTTCAGGTGCCGATCAACATCCCGATCAACGTCTGCGGCAACACCGCCAACTTCCTCGCGCTGCTCAACCCGGCGTTCGGCAACAAGTGCGTTAACCGCTGACTCGACAGAATTCGAGCCGCTTCGTTCCGGTCGGCCCCGGTGTGCAAACCATGCGCGCCGGGGCCGACCGGTGTTCGGTCCCGGCCGCACGAAACGCGAACGGCGCGCACCTTTCGGGTGGCGCTACCAAGAACCGGGAACTCCGGAGTTTCTTTCGGCACTCGGAAATCGTTGGGAAGGCAAAGCGGTGATCCGAGGAGCGAAGTAGATGCTCCCGCGACGCTGGCGTCGCGATCTCGTCCAGCACCGCCTGAGAAGGGACAGTTCAAAGTGAAGTACGCGAAGTCTGCTGCGGTTGTCGTGGGTTCCGTCATTGCGCTCGGCGCGGCCGCCCCCGCTTTCGCCGTCAATTCCGGCGGTCCGAAGGGCCTCCACGGCGGGGTGTCGGACGCGTTGAGCGGCCCCCAGCTGAAGGGCGACGAAATCCATCCGCTGGTCGCGACGGTGAATGGCGCGGCCAACGCCGTCAAGAATGAGAAGGAGAAGCTGCTGGGTGGCGCCACGGGGGCCAGCCAGCAGGTCAGTAAGAAGGTCGCCAAGAAGGCTGCGAAGCAGATCGCGGATCACTTTACGAAGCAGGCCGCCAAGAAGGCCGGCAAGAAGGTTCCGCTGCTCGGCGGCAGGCCGGTAGGTAAGTAGCGGAAGTCGTGTGATCTGCACCGGCCATGCAGGCTGTCCCCGGGTGAATCGGCGCTGATATCTCAGGTGGCCACCCTGATCGGCGAGACGGACCGGAGACAAAGACACCAACGTGCTGTACTCGCCGCAGAATCAGGAGTGCACCGGGAACTCGACGCAGGCCAAGAGTGACGAGCCGTTGTCGCACCTACTGGATGACGGCTCCCTGCTCTCCCCGACGGCGCCCACAACCACTGACCGGCCGAATGGAACCCGGGTCGCCCAGAGCTCCTTCTGCTGGGCGACCCGGGTTTTGTCGTCCGTGCATTCGGCGGAGCAGGTACGAACAGCGAGCCCAGTGCCGCGCGAAAATGACCGGCCACCAGGGCACGGAATTGTTATTCGCTCGTTACTGAAGTGGGCCGTATCGGGTCGTTATAGAGGTTGTGTGGAGGGACGCATGCCAATGCCCTTGCGAGATTGATGGGGTTGCCAGGGCATTGGCATGCCGGGCCGGAAACAGAAACAGGGTCGGTGAAGCAGTCGTCTGGCAGCGTGGGCCCTGTTGCCGGTCCGCGGTCGGCCCTGGACGGGCGGAACTCCGCGGTCAGCGGACCCCGTCGGGCAGCGTGGGCAGCGCGGGCAGGCCCGGCAGGTCGGGGGCCGGCAAGCCGCTGCCGAGCGTGGTGCTGACGATGACGTTGACCAGACCGGTGACGGTCGCCCTGAGGGCACGGGTGATCGCGGCCGGGTCACCCGCGGCGGACGCCTTGAACAGTGCGCTCGCCTTGGTCTGGAGGTCGGCCAGGGCGTTCGCCTTGAGGGCGGCGGCGGTCCTGCCGGGCTTCGCCCGCTTCCCGTTGTCGGGTCGCGAGACGGGCGGCACCTCGGGGGCGGCGGGCGTGGCAGGCGGCACCACCGGGGCCGCGGGCCCGGTCTGCCGGGCGGTGTCGATGGCGTCCCTGACGGACTTGGCGAGGCGGTCGGCCTGGCCGGGCCACAGCTTGCCGCCGGGGACGCCGAGGACCGAGGTGATCAGGTCCGTGACGGGTTTGAGCACCCCGGAGGCCAGGGCCAGGGACCTGGCCTGGCCGGCGACCGCCTCGGTGCCGGGGAGCGGGGCGTCCGGCGCGGCGACGCCGCCGGGGCGGGCCGGGGCGTCGTCGATGGACGCGAGGGCCGTGCCCGCGGCGCCCAGGGCCAGGACGCCGCAGACGGCGGTGGGGACAAGCAGACCGGCCTTCCGGGACATGCGCATGGCAGGCTCCGTTCCGAGGTGCGCGAATGGCTCACTGCCACCCTGCGAATAACGTTGACCAGCCGCAATATCTCACTCTCCTATCGTTTTTCTCATTCGGCTCAGAGCAGGCCGCCTGACCTTGTCGTTCCGTGTGACGGATGAATACGCCAAGGTGCATCCAATTGGGGCGGTGGTGGGTGTGGCATTCGGGTGAGCGGGCGTCGCTATAAAGGCGGCTGACGTATTTTCGGAAGACCGATCCCCATCTGTTCGGGTGAGGGGACAGAACCCAGGTCCGTGTGGCGGGTTGTTGGAATAGGGCTCCGTGCGGGAGTTTCTTCCCCGAAGGGTTTTGCGTGATGAAGAGGATGACGGCGGGCGCAGCCGAGCCGGCCGGAATGTCCGCTGCGGCCGCGCCCCAGGCCGTGGCGACCGGTGACGGCCACGGCACCTCCGCAGTCAACGGCAACGGTGCCGAGCCGGCGTACGGACCAGCAACGGTGTGCACAACCACTGATGGTCAACGGCCGTGTCCGGTCCACCACTTGTGACTCCGGGCGGCCGGCGGGCGGTGGCCCGTACGCAACGACTGCAGACGAGAGATGGGACATGCGACGGAGCCTGAGCCTGAAGAAGTGCGTGCTCGTTGCTGCGGTGGCCTGGGGCATTCTCGGCGCGAGCGGCGGTCCCGTGTTCGCGGACGCCGGCGCGGAGGGGGGCGCCGCGAACTCTCCTGGTGTGCTGTCCGGGATCTCCGTCCAGGTGGGGGTGGACGCACCGGTCAACGTGTGCGGTAACTCGGCGGACGGGGCGGGTGTGTTGACTCTCGCGACGGCAAACTCCTGCGGGGACGGGGCGGGAGGCGGCGCGGGCGGTGGGCGTGGGCGGTCGCACCGAGTCGGTCCCGGCGGGGGCTGGGGCGGGTCCCGTGGGGCCGCCGCCAGGGGCGGTGCCTCGATTTCTCCCGGGGGGCCGGTCGGTAACGCGGCGCAGGCGCCGGTGCAGGGCCCGGTCCCTGCCTGCGACAACACCGTTGACGCCGTTGGGCTGCTCAACGCGGCCATGGGCGCCTCCTGTGGGAACGGGGCGTCGCGCGCGCCGATCGGGCCGCACGCGCCGGATAAGCGGACGCCGGGTGCCGGGTCGGGGGAGGGGTGGGCCCGGGATGCGGCCCGGGACCCGGATGGCGGGCGGGAGCCGGACATGGGGAGGCGCGCCGCGCACTCCGCGCGGGCGCCGCGGGTGGGTGCGGTGGCGCGGGCCGGGGCGTCGGCGGGGTCGGCGCTGCTGGCGTCCACCGGCGCGCAGCAGGTGGGCGTGGCGGCGGGCGTGGGCGGCGGGCTGGTACTCGCGGGGGCGCTGCTTCTGCGCCGGTCGCGCCGGAGGTGAACCGGCGGCGCGGCGGGGACTCGGCGGCCGGCCGAGCGGGTCCGGCGGGCCGCTCGGCCTGTGCGCGCCCGGTCGGGCGGCCGTCGGCATCACCGGACGACCCGACCGCATACCGTCGTACTCGTGCCGCTGGGTGCTGCGGCTGGAAGCTACCCGGCGGTCGTACGACGGACCGTGCGGATCAACGTGTGAGGGGCGGGTCCGGCACGGGAAGGATCGTTCATTCGCTCATTGGTGGGGACCGGTCTTCGCGGGGGTTTGAAGCGGAGCGGGAGAGCATCGGCGGACGGGCGCTAGCGCAGGTCTCCGTGGCGGGGAAGCGGGGCTGCGGCAGGTGCGCGAACAGAGGACTCCAACGGGCGCACCGGCGGACTGCGGCGGGTGAGCGCGGTGCGTGGGCGGTACCCATACGAGGTCCCATTTCGTGCGCGCGAGGAGAGAAGCATGGGCAAGCTTGCCGGACGTGCCGCGGTGCCGGCAGTGATCGCCGCGGCCGTGGTGCTATCGCTCCCGGGAGTGGCGGCGGCGCAGGCTCCGGCCGATCCGCCGGCGCCGACGAGAGGCGTCCCCTGGCGGCACTGCTTGGCGCACAACCTGAAGCTGTACTGCCCGGACCGGAAGAGCGGTCGGGTCGTCGTGGTTGATCTGAACGATCGGGTGCGGGTGTGGCGGAGGGGGTGAGCGGCACGGGCCTGGGAACTCCCGTTGCCGGGCGCCTTGTTGATTCGTCCCGCGCATCCGCGGCGGCCTCCGGGCCGCGGCCCGGAGGCGGGCCCGGCGTCCTGCCCGCGGCGGGCGGCTCTCCCGTCGCGGCCGGCCGCTCTCGTCGCACGCTCGGAAAGCGCAGGTCAGGCCCTGTCTCGCACCCCTAGGCCGTAGTGCCTCACCTCTGGCAAAATTGTGACTAAGGTCGTAGAAGTGCCCAATCGGTGAGGTGTGGGCCATGCTCATAGCGTTGGCGCAGACGGACTGTGTGTTGGGCGAGGTGGCGGAGAACCTCGACCACGCCCGCGAGCAGATAGCGCAGGCGGCGGCTCAGGCCGCCGATCTCGTCGTTTTCCCCGAACTGAGCCTGCATGGCTATCACTTGGGCGCGCTCAAGCGCGATTCCTCCATTGAGGCGCGCGATCCACGGCTGCTGGAGCTCAGCACGCTGGGGCCCGATGTGCTGGTCGGTTTCCATGAGCACACCTCGCTGCGCGCCTATAACACCTCTGCGCATTACGCGGACGGTGCGCTGCTGCACGCGCACCGCAAGCTCTATCTCCCGAATTACCTGGCCTGGGAGGAGCGCAAGCACGTCAGTCCTGGGCAGTCGCTGCGTGCGTACGACCTGACGAAGGCGGCGGGCGGGGGGCGGGGCGCGACGCTGGTGTGCAATGACGCATGGCAGCCGGTGCTGCCGTGGCTGGCGGTGCAGGACGGTGCCGAGGTGCTGTTCGTGCCGACCAACAGCGCGGCGAGCCTGGACCCGGAGGCGATGGACACCGGGCTGTACTGGGACACGCTGCTGTCCTACACGGCGCGGATGCTGCAGTGCTGGGTGGTGTTCGTCAACCGGGTCGGCAACGAGCACGGCGCGACGTTCTGGGGCGGGTCGCGGGTGGTGGACCCCCGGGGGTCGGTGGTGGCGCAGGCGCCCAAATGGGAGCCCGCGCTGGTCACCGTCGACATCGACCCCTTCGAGGCGCGGCGGCAGCGCCGGGCCGTGCCGCTGGTCGCCGAGGCCCGGCTGGGGCTGGTCGACCGTGAGGTGCGGCGGCTGATCGACGAGGGCGGCGACAGCTGACGCCGGCCGGCGGTCAGTGGGTGGGCGCGGAATCCTGGCGGTCGTCCTTGAGGGCCTTGGCCTCGGACTTCAGGATGCGCAGCGAGCGGCCGAGGCCGCGCGCCATGTCGGGCAGCTTCTTGGAGCCGAAGAGCAGGACCAGGACCGCGATGACCAGGATCAGGTGCCAGGGCTCGAAGGCGTTGCGGAGCACGGCGCGCTCGCTTTCGTACGGGGATGCGGACGGTGTGTCCAGTATGACCCGAAGGGTCCGGCCGCCCGGTCCAGGGGGTGGGCCCGGGGCGGACGGTCGGTCGGGGGTCTACCAGCTGGACTTGCGGACGCCCGGCAGATAGCCCGCGTGGGCCTGTTCGCGCAGCCGTACGCGGGAGAGGCCGAAGGCGCGGAAGTAGCCGCGCGGGCGGCCGTCGACGCTGTCGCGGTTGCGGACACGGGTGGCGCTGGCGTCCCGCGGCTGGCGGGACAGCTCCCACTGGGCGGCCATGCGCTCCTCGGCCGAGGTGTGCGGATGACGGATGACGGCCTTCAGCGCCGCGCGCCGGGCCGCGTACCGGGCAACCACCGCGCGTCGCTTCCCGTTCTTGGCGATCTTGCTCTGCTTGGCCATCAGACCTTCTCCCCTCGTGCGCGGATACGGGCGACGGCCGCCTCGATCCCGATCGTGTCCACGGTCTTGATCCCCTTGGCGCTCAGCGTGAGCCGGACATGCCGGCCCTCGCTCTCCAGCCAGTAGCGCTTGCGCTGGATGTTGGGGTCGAACCGGCGCGAGGTGCGGCGGTGCGAGTGGGAGACGGAGTTGCCGAAGCCCGGCTTGCGGCCGGTCAGCTGGCAGTGGGCGGACAAGGTGCGGTCCCTCCGGTCGGTGCCCCCTGAGGAGGCTTATTGAAAATGGAAATCATTTACGTATACTACCTGCATGGCCCGCAACGAACTACGTCCGGTCGTCAAGCTCCGGTCCACCGCCGGCACCGTTCCCCAAGCTCTCCACTTCGTTCGAGCAGGGGAGGCCCCAACCACCTACGTGACCCGCAAGAACCGCCGTAATGACCCCGACCGACTGGAACTGCGCAAGTACGACCCGGTCGTCGGCCGTCATGTCACTTTCCGAGAGGAGCGCTGAGCCCCGATGAAGCCTGGGATCCACCCCGCGTACGGGCCCGTCGTCTTCCGCGACCGGGCCGCCGACTTCGCCTTCCTGACCCGTTCGACCGCGACCAGCGAGAAGACCGTCGAGTGGGAGGACGGCAACACCTATCCGGTCATCGACGTCGAGATCTCCTCGGCGAGCCACCCCTTCTACACCGGCACCGCCCGGGTGATGGACACCGCCGGCCGCGTCGAGCGGTTCGAGCGCCGCTACGGCAAGAGCGGGTCCCGCTGATGGACCGGCTCAACGTCGTGCTGGTGGGCGGCCTGCACGCCGATGCCCGGCAGGCCGCCGTCGAGCGGCTGCTGCGCTCCGTGCCCGGCAGCGTCGCCCTCCATCACGACCTCGCCGCGGCAGCCGAAGGCACCGTCCGGCGGACGGTCCGGGACGCCGGGGGGACGCTCGACACCGGAGAGGCGCCGCTGGTCAACGACTGCGCCTGCTGCGCGCTGCGCGAGGACCTCGTCCCCGAGCTGGAGCGGCTGGCCGCCGGCCGTACATGCCGGCTGGCGGTCGTGGAGCTGTGGGACTCGGTCGAGCCGAGGGCGATGGCCGAGGTGGTCACCGCGTGCGGGAGCGAGAATCTCGAGCTGACGGGAGTGATCACGGCCGTCGATCCGGCGCTGGTGCTGCCCTACCTCGGCTGCGGCGACGATCTCGCCGAGGCCGGGCTCGCGGCCGCGGCGTCCGACCGGCGCACCGTCGCGGACACCTGGGCGCGGCAGTTGGAGTACGCGCCGGTGCTGGCGCTGGCGGCGGGGGAGGAGGCCGCTGAGCCGGCCGACCTGGCGCTGCTCGCGCAGATGCATCCGATGGCGCGGCAAGTCGACGTCGAATCAGGTGAGTTGGCGGCTGCGGCGATGGCCGGTTTCGATGTGGAGGCGGCCGCGGCGCGCCAGCATCCGGCCTGCGCGCTGCTGCCGCAGGAGGCCGACGCGGACGGCGTCACCACGCTCGTCTGGCAGCACACCCGGCCCTTCCACCCCGAGCGGCTCTATGCGGCGCTGGAGGACCTGACCTGTGCGGCCGCGCGCAGCCGGGGGCGCTTCTGGCTGGCCGACCGGCCGGACACGCTGCTGTCCTGGGACGCGGCGGGCGGCGCCCTGTGCGTGGAGAACTCCGGGCCGTGGCTGGCCTCGCTGCCGGACGCCGCCTGGGAGATGGTGCCGCCGATGCGCCGGGCCGCGGCCGCGCTGGACTGGCACCCCGAGCACGGCGACCGGGCCCAGCATCTGGTCTTCGTCTCGCCCGGACTGGACCGCGAGGGGCTTGCGTCCCTGCTGGAGTCCTGCCTGCTCACCGACGCGGAGTACGCGGGCGGGCCGCATGCCTGGAAGAGCCTGCCGCCCGCTTTCGACGAACTCCTCGATCCCGTTTCGTAAGCCGGTCGGACCCCGCTGGAAACCGGCCTCTTCTCCGTACCCGTAAGGAATCTCTCATGGCTCGTCGGCCCGACCCGCGCCGGAAGTCCACGCCCCGCCCCAATCCGCTGGACGCGGCGGGGATCACCTACATCGACTACAAGGACACCGATCTGCTGCGGAAGTTCATCTCCGACCGCGGCAAGATCCGCAGCCGCCGGGTCACCCGGGTCACGGCCCGGCAGCAGCGGCAGCTGGCCCGTGCGATCAAGAACGCCCGGGAGATGGCGCTGCTGCCGTACTCGTCGCGGTGATGCGTACGGCAGACGGGTAGGTAAGAGGTTCCGAGGGCGGCCCGGCGGACCGCGCGGACCGGACGATCACCTGCCCCTGGAACCTGATGGGCGCGGCACCCGTCTCTCCCTCGTGCATGAGGGATTTGACCCCGATGACCCGTACCAGGTGCAGGCACCGCATCCTGGGCGGCGGATGGCGGCCGATGGTCACGGAGCGTTCGCAGAAGGCGCTCGACGAGCTGTGACCGGGCCGGTACCGGCTGTCGTGCACGTGCATCTGCGCATGCATCCGCATGTGAACGAAGCTATGATCCCGGGCAGTTGACACCAGTTATCACCGGGAGACTCCAGTGCCCCACGCATACAACGGCATGGCCGCAACGGATCTCCACGACGTGGCTTGGCAGAAGAGCAGGCACAGCAACTCCCAGGGCTCGTGCGTGGAGTTCGCGAAGCTGCCCGGGGGCGATATCGCGGTACGCAACTCCCGCTTCCCGGACGGCCCGGCGCTCGTCTACACGCCGGCCGAGGTCGAGGCGATGCTGCTCGGCATCAAGGACGGCGAGTTCGACCACCTCGTACGCGACTGAGGGCCTGTCGTTGCATCCGGACCGGGTGCAACGACAGGCCCTCAGGCTCTGACCAGGGCGTATGAGTGCTACGGCAGGCGGAAGAGCGCCCAGACGATCTTGCCGGGCGAGGCGCCGGCCATCGGGTGCCAGCCCCAGCTGTCGCTGAAGGAGTCCACGAGGTACAGCCCGCGGCCCGATTCGTCGGCCGAGTCGGCCTCCCCGGCGACCGGCGAGGCGTCACTGGGGTCTCGTACGGCACAGACCAGCCGGGAGGACCAGCGCATCAGATGCAGCCGGGCGGGCGGGGTGCCGTCGGTGAGTTCCGGGGCGGCGAGGACCGCGTGCCGCAGGGCGTTGGTGACCAGTTCGGAGACCACCAGGGCGACCCCGTCGAAGAGTTCGTCCAGGTCCCAGCCCTGCAGGGTGTCGCGGGTGAACTTCCGCGCGCCGCTGACCGATTCGTACCGGGGCGGCAGGGTGCACGACACGGATCCGGAGACGCTCACGGGGTCGACGGGCGGAAGGCCCTGCCATAAGGGCTCGATCATGGTCAAAACCCTGGTCCCCATGCGAGGCACTCCTGGCGTTCGCGGACGTCATGATCCTGACCGGATGGACGGATCTGGCGGATCTGGCGGATCTTTCACGAGCGTGCATGCGTGCGAAGCCCATGGTTCCCAATGCGTACGCCAGATGCAAGGGCAGATGCACGTGCACGCGCCTTGAATGGGTAAGGCCGTACCGGTTCCGTCGTAATTCTTCCTGCGTATTCTTGTGGAGGGCTTGGGAGGACCTCACATATCAGTAACCGGATGAGCACTCAACGAAGCATGAACGTGGCAGACTGCGGCGCACAGTTGGGCGGGGTGGGCCACGGGAGGGTCTGAAGGTGTCCGCAAGTGAGACGAGCGGGTCGGTGGTTCGGCGGATCCTGCTGGGGTCGCAGCTCCGTCGGCTGCGCGAATCCCGTGGGATAACCCGCGAGGCGGCCGGCTACTCGATCCGTGCATCCGAATCGAAGATCAGCCGCATGGAGTTGGGCAGGGTGAGCTTCAAGGCACGTGATGTCGAGGATCTCCTCACGCTGTACGGCGTGCACGACGAGCGGGAGCGCGAGGCGCTGCTCGCACTGGCCCGGGAGGCCAATATCGCGGGCTGGTGGCACAGTTACGGCGATGTACTTCCCGGCTGGTTCCAGACATATGTGGGTCTGGAAGGAGCCGCTTCTCTCATCCGCGCGTACGAAGTGCAGTTCGTGCACGGGCTGTTGCAGACCGTGGAGTACGCCCGCGCCGTCGTCGCCAGGGGCATGCCCGGTGCGCCGGAGGCCGAGATCGAGCGCCGGGTGGCGCTGCGCCAGGAGCGGCAGAAGCTGCTGATAGCCGAGCGCGCCCCGCAGCTGCACTGTGTGCTCGACGAGGCCGCGCTGCGCCGTCCGTACGGCGACCGGTCCGTGATGCGCGGCCAGTTGCAGCATCTGATCGACATCTCCGAGCGACCCAATGTCCAACTCCAGGTCATGCCCTTCAACTTCGGTGGTCACGCGGGCGAGAGCGGCTCCTTCACGATGCTGCGCTTCCCCGAGTCAGATCTCTCCGACCTCGTCTACCTGGAGCAGCTCACCAGTGCCCTGTACGTCGACAAGCCGGAGGAAGTCGGGCAGTACGAGCGGGCGATGACGCGGCTGCAGGAGGACAGTCCGAACCCTGCGCAGAGCAGGGATCTCTTGCGGGGTCTACTCCAACTCACCTGACTGCCCGGTAGGATGACGGCCGATCAGCCCCCCGCAGAGCACAGCCGCACAGAGTAGGGATGCCATGTCCTTCTTCGCAGACCTGGCCTACCAGTTCATCGACGGTGAGTGGCGGGCCGGCAGCGGCTCGTGGGACATCATCGACTTCAACCCCTACGACCAGGAGAAGCTGGCGTCGATCACGGTCGCCGGCGTGGACCAGGTCGACGAGGCGTACCGCGCCGCCGAACGGGCACAGCGCGAGTGGGCGGAGACCAACCCCTATGCCCGGCGGCGGGTCATCGAACAGCTGCTGCGGCTCATCGAGGAGCGCGAGGAAGAGATCATCGAGGCGCTCGTCCTCGAACTGGGCGGCACCCGCGTCAAGGCCGCCTACGAGGTCCACCTCGCCAAGGAGTTCGTCCGCGAGGCGATAGGGCTCGCGCTGCGGCCGCAGGGCAGCATCCTGCCCTCGCCCGTGGACGGCAAGGAAAACCGTGTCTACCGCCGGCCGGTCGGCGTCGTCGCGGTGATCAGCCCCTTCAACTTCCCGTTCCTGATCTCGATGAAGTCGGTGGCGCCCGCGCTGGCCCTCGGCAACGCCGTGGTGATCAAGCCCAACCAGAACACCCCGATCGCCGGCGGCGGACTGGTCGCCAAGCTGTTCCAGGACGCGGGGCTGCCCGACGGCCTGGTCAATGTGCTGGTCACCGATATCGCGGAGATCGGCGATGCGCTCATCGAGCACCGGGTGCCCCAGGTGATCTCGTTCGCCGGCTCGGACAAGGTCGGCCGCCATGTCGCCTCGGTCAGCGCCGGCCACTTCAAGCGCGTCATCCTCGAACTCAGCGGCAACAGCGCGCTGATCGTGCTGGACGACGCCGATATCGACTACGCCGTGGACGCCGCCGTCTTCAGCCGGTTCATCTACCAGGGCCAGGTCTGCATGGCGGCGAACCGGGTGCTGGTCGACCGCAAGGTGGAGGCCGAGTTCACCGAGAAGTTCGTGGCCAGGGTGGCGGCGCTGCGCACCGGCGACCCGCGCGATCCGCAGACCCAGATCGGCCCGCTGATCAACGGCTTCCAGGCGGACGCGCTGACCGCGCTGGTCGACCGGGCGGTCGCCGAGGGGGCGACGGCGCTGCTGCGCGGCCGTACCGAGGGCAATCTGGTGGAGCCGAGCGTGCTGGCCGGGCTGCCCGCCGACTCCGGCCTGCACACCCAGGAGATCTTCGGCCCGGTGGTGCTGCTGGTGCCGTTCGACGGCGAGGACGAGGCCGTAAGGATCGCCAATGACTCCCCGTACGGGCTGAGCGGCGCGGTGCACACCGCCAATGTGGAGCGCGGCGCGCAGATCGCCCGGCGGATCGACACCGGCATGATCCACATCAATGACGGCACCGTGCACGACGAGCCGCTGGTCGCCTTCGGCGGGGAGAAGTGCTCCGGGATCGGCCGGCTCAACGGCGAGGCCACGGTCGAGGCCTTCACGACGCAGAAGTGGGTCTCCATCCAGCACGGGCGGTCCCGGTTCCCCTTCTGATCCGATCGCCTGCGGGTTGCGGACAGAAGCTGACCGCAAGGGCTCGTAGCTTGAGTGGTGTCGGAAGGCGGACGGCGAGGAGCCGGCCGTTCACGGATGTCACGAGAGGCGGCCCCCATGGTCATGCACGTACACGCAGAGGCCCACGGCGACGAGCGCGGCGCGCTGCTCGCTTTCCTGGACGAGCAGCGCGGAGGCATCCGCCGGACGCTGCTCGGCCTGACCGACGAGCAGGCCGCGACCCGGCCCAGCGCCAGTGAACTCTCGCTCTCCGGGCTGCTCAAGCACGTCGCGGAGACCGAGCAGGGCTGGCTGTCGCGGGCCCGGCAGGTGGCCCCCGACACCCAGCGCTCCGAAGAGGACTGGGGCGACAGCTTCCAGATGGTCGGCGACGAGACCGTCGAGTCGACCCTCGCCTACTGGGACAAGGTCGCCCGGCAGACCGAGGACTTCATCCGGTCCGTGCCCAGCCTGAACGACACCTTCCCGCTGCCCGACCAGCCGTGGTTCCCGGACGATGAGGCGGTGTCGATGCGCTGGCTGATGCTCCGCCTGACCACAGAGATGGCCCGGCACGCCGGCCACGCCGACATCATCCGTGAGTCCCTGGACGGCAAGACCGCCTTTGCGCTGGTGGACGAGGCGCGGGAGGGGTAGCGCGGCCTAGGCTGACGGCATCGGGCGCAGAGGTGCGCCGGGGTGTATGAGGGGTTGAGGAGACGATGTCGGCGATCCGGCTGCTGGTATTGGGCGCCGTGCGGCAGCACGGGCGGGCGCACGGCTATCAGGTGCGCAACGACCTGGAGTACTGGGGCGCGCACGAGTGGTCCAATGCCAAGCCGGGCTCGATCTACCACGCGCTCAAGCAGATGGCCAAGCAAGGGCTGCTGCGCGCCCATGACATCGCGCCCAGCACCGCCGGAGGCCCGCCGCGTACCGAGTACGAGCTGACCGAGGCGGGCGAGGCGGAGTTCTTCACGCTGCTGCGCGCGGCGCTCTCCCAGCACGACCAGAAGGCCGATGTGCTGAGCGCGGGCATCGGCTTCGTCCTCGACCTGCCGCGCGCCGAGGCGGTGGCGCTGCTCAAGGAGCGGGTGCGGGCGCTGGAGGAGTGGCGGAGCACCGTCACCGAGTACTACACGCCCGAGGAAGGGCCCGGACAGCTCGGCCATATCGGCGAGATCATGAACCTGTGGGTGCACTCCGCGGACAGCGGTGCGGCGTGGACGCGGGGGCTGATCGAGCGGATCGAGGGCGGGGCATATGTCTTCGCGGGCGAGGGGGAGCGGTTCGTGGGGGTGCTGCCGGACGGGGTGGAGAACCCGTATGCGGTGAAGGACGCGCACCCTGAGGACGACCGTTAGCGAGGCCGGGATCGGGCGGTTGTTCCACCTCGGACGCGGGCGGTGGGCGAGTGCTCAATGGTGGAAGGCGGTCGCCACACCCTCCGGCCGCTCCAACGGGCCCGGCTGAGCGCGGAGTTCGGGCAGTAGCTGTTCCAGGTCCGCCATGAACAGGTCGGCGAGGTCGTGGGAGAAGCCGTTGCGGCAGACCACCCGCAGGACGGAGAGGTCTTCGCGGTGCGGCGGGAAGGTGTATGCGGGGACCAGCCAGCCGCGTTCCTTCAGCCGCCGGGACACGTCGAAGACGTCGAAGGCCGTGACGTCGTCGGCGGTGGTGAAGGCGAAGACCGGCAGCTGGTCGCCGCGGGTGAGCAGCCTGAAGTCGCCCAGTGAGCCGATCCGTTCGGCCATCGAGCGGGCCACATCCCGGGTCGCCTGCTGTACGGCGCGGAAGCCGGCTCGGCCGAGCCGCAGGAAGGTGTAGTACTGGGCGGCGACCTGGGCGCCCGGCCGGGAGAAGTTGAGCGCGAAGGTCGGCATGTCGCCGCCCAGGTAGTTGACGCGGAAGACCAGCTCCTCGGGCAGTGCCTGCTGATCGCGCCACAGCGCCCAGCCGACGCCCGGGTAGACCAGGCCGTATTTGTGGCCCGAGGTGTTGATGGAGGCGACCCGCGGCAGCCGGAAGTCCCACACCAGGTCCCGGTCGACGAACGGTGCGACCATGGCGCCGGACGCGCCGTCCACATGGACCGGGATGTTCCGGCCGGTGCGCTCCTGGAGGTCGTCCAGTGCCGCGCAGATCTCGGCCACCGGTTCGTACGACCCGTCGAAGGTCGAGCCGAGGATCGCCACGACGCCGATGGTGTTCTCGTCGCAGAGCGCGACGGCGGACGCCGCGTCGAGGTGGTAGCGGTCGCCCTCCAGGGGGACCTGGCGCGCTTCGACCTCCCAGAAGTTGCAGAACTTCTCCCAGCAGACCTGGACGTTGGCGCCCATGACGAGGTTGGGCCGGGCGCCGCCCTGATAGCGGTCCCGGTTCTGCTGCATCCAACGTCGTTTGAGGGCCATCCCGGCGAGCATGCAGGCCTCGCTGGACCCGGTCGTCGAGCAGCCGACGGCCGCTGCCGGGTCGGGTGCGTGCCACAGGTCGGCGAGCATCGCCACGCAGCGTTTCTCCAGCTCCGCGGTGCGCGGGTACTCGTCCTTGTCGATCATGTTCTTGTCCCGGCAGTCGGCCATCAGGACGCCGGCCTGCGGCTCCATCCACGTGGTGACGAAGGTCGCCAGATTCAGCCGGGAGTTGCCGTCGAGCATCAGCTCGTCGTGCACGAACTGATAGGCCGTGTGCGGGGCGATCGGTTCGTCGGGCAGCCGGTGCCGCGGGGGCGCGGTGGCCATGCCGGCGACCGGATCGGCCTCGCCGTAGAAGGGATTGACCGGGTGGACGGTGCCCTGCCGGTCGCGGTCGGATGCGCCTTTGTGGAGGGTCATCAGCTGTGGCTACCTGTCAACTGTTGCTGTGCGAGGCCGAATGTGAGGGCTTTGGTGAATCTCACGACGCGTTCTGCCTGGATCCGGGCGGCGGTGCGCGCATCGTCGTCGACTGGGATATCCGGGCCGCCGACGTGGGAGGTGCCGTAGGGATTGCCGTCGGTGTACTTCGCCGGGTCGGTGTAGCCGGGCGCGATGAGGATGCCGCCGAAGTGGTGGATGGTCTGGTAGAGCGCGAGCAGAGTGGACTCCTGGCCGCCGTGCCTGGTGGCGCTCGCGGTGAAGCCGCTGTAGACCTTGTCGGCCAGTCTGCCGTGGTGCCAGAGCCCGCCCAGGGTGTCGAGGAACTGCTTGAGCTGGGAGGAGACATTGCCGAAGCGGGTGGGGGAACCGAAGATCACCGCGTCCGCCCAGAGCATGTCCTCGTGGGTGGCCTCCAGGATGTCGGCGGTGGCGGCGGCGTTCGCGGCCCAGGCGGGGTTGGCGTCGACGGCGGCCTGCGGAGCGAGTTCGCCGGTCCTGCGCAGTCGTACGTCGGCGCCCGCGTGCTCGGCGGCGTCCGCGATCAGCCGGGCGAGCTCGGCGACGGTGCCGGTCGAGGAGTAGTAGATGACGGCGACATGCACGTCGTGCGTCGGCATGGACGTACCTCCTGAATCCCGACAATAAGGGCGCAGGGGGTGCGGGGCCTCCGCAGTTCGCCCGGTGGAATGCGCCCGCCGGAAGACCAACGGGCGGGCGGCCGCCCTGAAGGACCGCCACCCGCCCGTCAGCGGACCGCCGCAGCGGCCGCGCTCAGCTCGTGCCGGCCAGCGACAGCTTCGCCGCGAAGCCGAGGAACGCCGCCCCGGCCCCCGCCGACAGGCCGGCCGTCAGCCTCCTGCGGCGGCGGAAGGTCGCCGCCAGGAACGTCCCGCTGAAGATCAGGATCGTCAGATACGTGAAGCTGAAGAGCTGCGCCCAGGCGCCCAGCGTCAGGAACGACAGCACCGGGTGGGCGTAGGACGGGTCGACGAACTGCACGAAGAAGGAGATGAAGAACAAGATCGCCTTCGGGTTGAGCAGGCTGACCACCAGCGCCCTGCGGTACGGCCGTTCGGCGGCCGCCTTCGGTGCCGCGGTCGGGGCCGCGTCCCCTTCGGCGCCCTCGGTTCGGCGCGTCACCCGGCCGCGCCACAGCGACCAGGCGCCGCGCAGCATCCCGACCGCCAGCCAGGTCAGATAGCCCGCGCCGGCGAACTTCACGATCGCGAAGAGCACCGGGCTGGCCTGCAGCAGCGAGGCCACCCCGCCCGCCGACAGCGTCATCAGCACCGCGTCGCCGCACAGCACGCCGGCCGCCGCCCGGTACGCCACCCGCGGGCCGCGCCGGGCCGCCACCGAGACGACGTACAGCGAGTTCGGCCCCGGCAGCAGGATGATCAGTGCGAGGCCGGCCAGATACGTAGAAAGATCCGTTATCCCCAGCATGGGCCGAAGGATGTCACCCCGGATCGTCCGCCTCCCGCGGATTTCAGAATCCGGACTTGCACCTCACGTGGCGTGAGGACACATCGTGGAGTGCATACCGAGAAGGGAGCGGAAGTGAGCTATTCCGTAGGGCAGGTGGCCGGGTTCGCCAAGATCACCGTACGGACCCTGCACCACTACGACGAGATCGGGCTGCTGCTGCCCAGCGAGCGCAATCACGCGGGGCACCGGCGCTACGGCGAGGCCGATCTGGACCGGCTGCAGCAGATCCTGTTCTACCGGGAGCTCGGCTTTCCGCTCGACGAGGTGGCGGCCCTCCTGGACGACCCGGATGTGGACCCGCAGGAGCATCTGCGGCGCCAGCACGACCTGCTGAGCGCGCGGATCGGCAAGCTCCAGGAGATGGCCGCCGCCGTCGAACACGCAATGGAGGCACGCAGGATGAACGTACGGCTCACACCGGAGGAGAAGTTCGAGGTCTTCGGGGATTACGATCCCGACGACCACGCGGCGGAGGTCGAGGAGCGCTGGGGCAGCACCGACGCCTACAAGGAGTCGCAGCGCAGGACGGCCGGTTACACCAAGGACGACTGGAAGCGGCTGATGGCGGAGCTCGACGCCGTCCACCGCAGCATGGCGGATCTGCTGGCACGGGGCGTCGCGGCGGACTCCGAGGCGGCGATGGATGTCGCGGAGGAGCACCGGCAGTTCATCCGGCGCGCCTACTACGACTGCACGCACGAGATCCACACCTGCCTCGGCGGGATGTATGTCGAGGACGAGCGGTTCACCGCCATGTACGAGGCGATCAGGCAGGGGCTCGCCGTCTATATGCGTGACGCGATCCTGGCGAATGCCGCGCGGCATCAGTGAGCGCAGGTATCCATCGGCTCTTGCGGATCAGCTCTTCGGGGCGATGACGACGGCCGTCCCGTAGGCACACACCTCGGTGCCGACCTCGGCCGCTTCCGTGACATCGAAGCGGAACATCAGCACTGCGTTCGCACCACGTGTGCGGGCCTGTTCCACCAGCCGTTCCATCGCCTGGTTGCGGGTCTCGACGAGGGTCTTGGTCAGGCCCCTCAGCTCGCCGCCGATCATCGACTTCAGGCCGGCGCCGATCTGGCTGCCGAGGTGCCGCGAGCGCACCGTCAGGCCGAAGACCTCGCCGATGACCCGGTCCACGTGAAAACCCGGGACGTCGTTCGTCGTCACCACCATGACGTCGGACTGTGACTGCTGCCCGCCGCCGTAATCCTCGATGCCCATGCGCGCACCTCCTTATGGCCAGCATCACCTGGGTCGGCGGGCGCGGCCAGCGGTCGGGGGCGATCGAGGAACGGGGCGGGGGAGCGGCGGGGAGTGGCGGGGAGCGGGCGGCTGGAACCAAGGCACCCCACCCTGCGTTGATAGCTTTGGGCCGCACACCGCGCCTGCATCCCCGTCGCTTCCCCGCTGCACCGCACGATCCGGCGCCCTCGACCCAGGAGCCTTCACCACGTGAATACTCTCGCGCTCGGCCCCCAGTGGCTGGACCCGGACTATCTGATCGCGACATTCGGCCTGATCGGCGTCCTCGTCATCGTCTTCGCGGAGTCCGGCCTGCTGATCGGCTTCTTCCTGCCGGGCGACTCGCTCCTGTTCACCACCGGCCTGCTGGTGACGACGAACAAGCTGGACAAGCCGCTGTGGCTGGTGTGCTCTCTGGTCGTGCTGGCCGCGGTCCTCGGTGACCAGGCGGGCTATCTCTTCGGCCGCAAGGTCGGCCCCTCGCTCTTCAAGCGCCCCGACTCCCGGCTCTTCAAGCAGGAGAACGTCGAGAAGGCGCATGAGTTCTTCGAGAAGTACGGCCCGAAGTCGCTGATCCTGGCCCGCTTCGTGCCGATCGTGCGGACGTTCACGCCCATCGTCGCGGGCGTGAGCCGGATGAACTACCGCTCGTTCATCACCTTCAACATCATCGGCGGCACGTTGTGGGGCGCCGGTGTCACACTGCTCGGCGCCTCGCTGGGCAATGTCGCGTTCGTCCACAAGAACATCGAGGCCATGCTGGTCGCGATCGTGCTGATCTCCGTGGTGCCGATCGCCGTCGAGTACCTCCGGGCGCGCAGCAAGGCCAAGAAGCAGGCCGTGGCGGAGCCCGGCCCGGTGGCCGGCGGGATCGCGGACCGGCCGCAGGGCGGCGCGGACGGCCGCCGCGGCAGGCACGCCAAGCGCTGACGCTCCGCCGGCGGCCGCCGCGTGCGTTGCCGGGTGCGGTGACGGGCCTGCGGACCTCGTTCTCCCGCCCGTCCCCTCCCGTGGCCGGGTGTGTGGGGCCCAAGGAAGCGCGGCGACACCTCATCAGGCATGGTGTCCCTGACAGTCGGCAGGAGGCACAGGGCCTACGAGGAGCGAAGAGACGTGGCGTCGGACCCACAGCGCGGTACAGGCGGCAACGGCGACCCGGCCGGCGCCCCGGAGGACCGCAAACCGCAGTCGGACGAGGCACACAGCGCCTTCACTCCGCCGCTGGGCGTGCCGTACCCCCCGCTTCCCGAGGACGAGCACCCGACCTCCGAGTTCGCGCTGCCGGAGGGCCTGCGTCCGGAAGCGCCGCCCGAGCAGGAGGGCTCGGCGTTCACGCCGCCCGGCAGCACGACCGGCCAGACGCCGCTGCCCGGAGGCGCCGGGCAGGCCTTCACCCCGCCGCACGGCATCCCCGTCATCAGCCTCACCAAGGAAGCCCCTTGGCAGGACCGGATGCGCACCATGCTGCGGATGCCGGTGCACGAGCGGCCGACGCCCCAGCGGATCGAGCACCCCGAAGAGGCCGGCCCCGCCGTGCCCCGTGTGCTCGACCTGACACTGCGTATCGGCGAGATCCTGCTCGCCGGCGGTGAGGGCGCCGAGGACGTCGAGGCCGCGATGTTCGGTGTCGCGCACGCCTACGGGCTGGAGCGGGTCGAGCCGACCGTCACCTTCACGCTGCTGTCGATCTCGTACCAGCCCTCGCTGGTGGATGACCCGCTCACGGCCAGCAGGACGGTACGGCGCCGCGGTGTCGACTACAACCGGCTGTCCGCGGTCTTCCGGCTCGTCGACGACATCACCTCCGAGGGCATCACCCTCGAAGAGGCCTACCGCGGCCTCGCCGAGATCCGCCGTAACCGGCACCCCTACCCGAGCTGGGCGCTGACGATGGCCTCCGGGCTGCTCTCCGGCAGCGCGTCGATGCTGGTCGGCGGCGGGCTGCTGGTGTTCCTGGCGGCCGCGGCGGGCTCGATGCTCGGCGACCGGCTGGCCTGGCTGGCGTCCGGGCGCGGGCTGCCGGAGTTCTACCAGTTCGTGGTCGCGGCGATGCCGCCGGCCGCGATGGGCGTCGCCTTCGGCCTGGTGCACGCCCCTGTGCAGGCGTCCGCGGTGATCACCGGTGGGCTGTTCGCACTGATCCCGGGGCGGGCGCTGGTCGCGGGCGTTCACGACGGCCTGACCGGCTACTACATCACCGCCTCCGCCCGTCTGCTGGAGGTCGGCTACCTCATCGTCGGCATCGTCGTCGGCGTGCTCACCGTGCTCTACGTCGGGCTGCAGCTGAACCCCGGCCTCAAGACGATCAAGCCGCAGACGGCGCTGGCGCAGTACAACGAGCCGCTGGTGCAGATCGGCGCGTCCCTGCTGCTGGCAGTGGCGTTCTGCGTACTGCTCCAGCAGGAACGTCACACCGTGCTGGTCGCGACCCTGAACGGCGGGGTCGCCTGGGTCGTCTACGGCGCCCTGGCCAATGTCGCCCGCCTCGACCCGGTGCCGGCCACCGCCATCGCGGCCGGCCTCGTCGGCCTCTTCGGCCAGCTGCTCTCCCGCTACCGCTATGCCTCCGCGCTGCCGTACGTCACCGCGGCCATCGGCCCGCTGCTGCCCGGTAGTGCCACGTACTTCGGGCTGCTCCACTTCGCCCAGGGCAATCTGCTCGACGGCTTCGCGTCGCTGATCAAGGCCGTTTCGCTGGCGCTGGCCATCGCCGTCGGGGTCAACCTCGGCAGCGAGGTGGCCCGGCTGTTCCTGCGCGCGCCGGCCATGGGAGAGGCGGGCGCGGGCCGCCGGGCCGCCAAGCGGACCCGCGGGTTCTAGCCAGGGCCTGCCCGATGGCCGCTGTCCCTCTCCGGCAGCGATACGCGAACGGGCGGCACCCCCCCAAGTGGGTGCCGCCCGTTCGCGTACGAAAATCACAGTGCGTCGGTGCGTCAGAGCACCGTCAGTGCGCGCCGCCCTGCGCCTCAAGGCGCTTGTACGAGGCCTCGATCTCGGCCTCGGCCTCGGTGCGGCCGACCCAGTTGGCGCCCTCGACGGACTTGCCGGGCTCCAGGTCCTTGTAGACCTCGAAGAAGTGCTGGATCTCCAGGCGGTCGAACTCCGACACGTGGTGGATGTCCCGGAGGTGCTCCACACGCGGGTCGGACGCCGGGACACACAGCAGCTTGTCGTCGCCGCCGGCCTCGTCCGTCATCCGGAACATGCCGATGGCGCGGCACTTGATGAGGCAGCCGGGGAAGGTCGGCTCATCCAGGATGACCAGGGCGTCCAGCGGGTCGCCGTCCTCGCCCAGGGTGTTCTCGACAAAGCCGTAGTCGGCCGGGTAGCTGGTCGAGGTGAAGAGTCGACGGTCCAGGCGGATCCGACCGGTCTCGTGGTCCACCTCGTACTTGTTCCGCGAACCCTTCGGGATCTCGATGGTGACGTCGAACTCCACGGGTGGCTCCTCCATGATCAACACATACGTCTGGTGATTAAGTGTCCCCCACGCAGGTGTGTGGTGGCGAAAGGGGCTGGTCCGAGGTGCCGGAGACCAGAACATGGCAGGTCAGATGGCAGTCGGCGCAGCGGTACGCGCGGCAGGCGGGGCATACCGCGCGAGCGGCGTCGGACGCCGCGCGCGAGACGTGGCGGTCCGCACCCCGCCATACGCGGCAGACCTGGCGGCTGACAGCGGTGTCCGCCGCCACCGGCCTGGCGGTCGCGGTCGTCGCGGTGGCGGCGTCCGGGCCGTGGGACTCCGGTCAGCGTACGGCCGAGCGGGCGCGAGCGGCCGCCGGAGTCGGCACAGGTGGCGAGCATCACGGCCGGGTGCGCGCCCCCGGCTCCGCCGACGGGTCCGGCGCGCCGCCCGTACTGCCCGCGCTCGGCGGGCCCGCACACGGCGCCGTCGGCCGGGGCACGGCTCCCGTGCCTACGGGCGCGGGGCTGGCCGACGCGCTCGCGCCGTTGCTCAAGGATCCGGCGCTCGGCTCGCTGCGCGCCGCCTCCGTCCTGGACGTCGCCACGGGACGCGAGGTCTTCGGCTCCCGGCCGGGCGTGGCCACCACCCCCGCCTCCACGGTCAAGCTCGCCACCGCCGTCGCCGCGCTCGCCGAACTCGGCGCCGACCACCGCATCGACACCACCGTCGTGAGCGGCGCGAAGGACCGCGTCGTCCTGGTCGGCGGCGGCGACCCGACGCTCACCGCCCGCGCGCCCAAGGGCGGCACCGAGGAACAGCCCGCGAATCTGCGCACCCTTGCCGACGACACCGCCCGCGCCCTCAAGAAGCACAAGACCACCGAGATCACCCTTGGCTACGACACCTCGGCGTACTCGGGACCCGTCCTGCACCCCATCGGCCCCAACGAGAACATCGCCCCCGTCACCGCCCTGATGGCCGACGAGGCCCGCCTGGACGACAGCGAACACGGCACCGCGCCCCGCGAAGCCGATCCGGCCCTGGCCGCCGCCCGTGCGTTCGCCGATCTGCTGCACCGGCGCGGCATCACCGTCCACGTCGACACCCGTCCCGCGAAGGCCCCCAAGGAGGCCGACCGGCTCGCCGCCGTCCACTCCCTCCCGCTCTCCGCCCTCGTGGAGCGGATGCTCACCTACTCCGACAACGACATCGCCGAGGCACTGGCCCGCCAGACCGCCATCGCCGTCGGCGAGCCGGTCAGCTTCGCGGGCGCCGGCAAGGCCGTACGCACCGCGCTGGAGCGCCAACACCTCCCCCTCTCGGGCGCCGTCTTCGCGGACGGCAGCGGCCTGGACCGCGCCGACAGGGTCTCCGCCGGCCTGCTCTCCCACCTCCTGCTGCGAGCCTCCGCACCCGGCCACCCCGCCCTGCGCTCCGTGGTCACCGGCCTCCCGGTGGCCGCCTTCACCGGCACCCTCAGCAACCGCTACGCGGGCCAGACGGCGGGCGCCGGCGCCGTACGCGCCAAGACGGGCACCCTCACCGGCGTGAACACCCTGGCCGGCACGGTCGTGGACGCCGACGGCCGCCTCCTGGTCTTCGCCTTCATGACCAGCGGCACGACGGACGCCCAGGGAGCGCAGGAGGCGCTCGACAAGCTTGCGTCGGCCGTGGCGAATTGCGGTTGCCGGTAGTCGCCGTTTCGGCTGCGGCACGGCGCCGCAGCCGAAACGGCGGGTGCGCCAAGACATCGGCTGGGGCTGAGCGCGGCGAACCGGCTACCCCATAGCGGAGCGCCCACGTACCGTGAAGCCATGACGAGCATCGGTGGTGCGGAGATGGTCGACTGGAATCTCGCGGTTGCGACCGCGACCCGGTTTGTACGGCCCGGTCCAGAGGTGAGCCGGGACGAGGCGCGGGCCATCGTCGCGGAGCTGCGCAGGCACGCCAAGTCCTCCGAGGAACATGTGCGCGCGTTCACGCGGATGGCGCAGCCCGGCGCGGAGGACGGGGCGCCGCATGACACGCCGGTTCTCGTCGTGGACCGGCCCGGCTGGATCCGGGCCAATGTCGCCGGGTTCCGGGCCGTCCTCAAGCCCCTGCTGGACAAGATGGAGGACCGCCGCTCGACGGTCCCGGGCGGCGCCGTGCTCGGCGCGGTCGGCGGCAAGGTGACCGGCGTCGAACTGGGCATGCTGCTCTCGTTCCTGGCCTCCCGCGTCCTCGGCCAGTACGAGACGTTCGCGCCCGCCTCCCGCGATCTGCCGGCCGCGGCCCAGGGCGGCCGGCTGCTGCTCGTCGCGCCGAACATCGTGCACGTCGAGCGGGAGATGGAGGTCGACCCGCACGACTTCCGGCTGTGGGTGTGCCTCCATGAGGAGACCCACCGCACCCAGTTCACCGCCGTCCCCTGGCTGCGGGACCACATCGAGGGCGAGATCCAGTCGTTCCTCGGCGAGACCGACATCGACCCGGGCACCCTCCTGGAGCGGCTGCGCGAGGCCGCCCAGTCGCTGGCCGGCGCCAAGCCCGAGGGCGAGGAGGGCGACGACGGCAGCCGCTCCCTCGTCGACGTGGTGCAGACGCCCGCCCAGCGCGAGATCCTCGGCCGGCTGACCGCGGTGATGTCCCTGCTGGAGGGGCACGCCGATTACGTGATGGACGGCGTGGGGCCGGATGTCGTGCCGTCCGTCGCCGAGATCCGTGAGAAGTTCCAGAAGCGCCGGGCCACCGGCGCCGGCCGGCTCGACCAGGCGCTGCGCAAGCTGCTCGGCCTGGACGCCAAGCTGCGGCAGTACCGTGACGGCGAGCGGTTCGTACGTGCCGTCGCCGAGGAGGTCGGCATGGACGGTTTCAACCGCGTCTGGACGTCGCCGAACACCCTCCCCACCAAACAAGAGATCGCCAAACCGGCGGACTGGATCGCGCGGATGCATCGGAAGGCGGACGGGGCACCGTAGCCGTTCGGTGTGAGCTGGGCACACCGCACGGCAGAAGAGCGCCCCTTCAATCACCCGTCCGAGGGACCGTGACCCATGGATAGGCGTGCAATGCTCGGGGAACTGCTCGCCTCTGTCACCATCTAGGCACTCTGTGTGACGAATTCAGCGTCCACGGCCCGAGGCTCCCAGCTCCCAGCTGAACGATTGGAAACGGACATGGGTCCCCATCCAGCGGTCGCCGCGATACGCCTGGCGGTCCGCCGCGTACTCCACGACGTACTGAACCACCACCTCGCGCAGGACCGGCACGACGCCCCGCTCGTGCTCGTCGCCTGCTCCGGTGGCGCCGACTCCATGGCGCTCGCCTCCGCGCTCGCCTTCGAAGCCCCCAAGCTGGGCGTCCGTCCCGGGGGCGTCACCATCGATCACGGCCTCCAAGACGGCTCCGACCTCCGCGCCGCCGAGGTCGCCCTGCGGCTGCGGGCCCTGCGGCTCGACCCCGTCGAGTCCGTCGCGGTCCACGTGGGCCGCGAGGGAGGGCCGGAAGCCGCCGCCCGGGACGCCCGCTACGCCGCCCTGGACGCCACCGCGGAACGCCTCGGCGCCGCCGCGGTCCTCCTCGGCCACACCCGGGACGACCAGGCGGAAACGGTGCTGCTGGGCCTCGCCCGCGGCTCCGGCACCCGCTCGCTGTCCGGAATGGCCGCGACCACCGGGCAGGACGGCCGCTACCGCCGCCCCTTCCTGGACGTGGACCGCCAGACCGCCCGCAAGGCGTGCCTCATCCAGTCGCTGCCCGTCTGGGACGACCCGCACAACACCGACCCCGCGTACACCCGCTCACGGCTGCGCCACGAAGGCCTGCCCGCCCTGGAGAAAGCTCTCGGCAAGGGAGTCGTCGAGGCCCTCGCCCGCACCGCGCAGCTCTCCCGCGACGACGCCGACGCGCTGGACGCCTGGGCGGCCGACGCCGAGGGCACGGTGCTCGACGACAACGGCAGCCTCGACATCGCGGCCCTCTTCGCGCTGCCCCCCGCGGTACGCCGCCGGGTGCTGCGCCGGGCCGCCATCGGCGCGGGCTCACCCGCCGGTTCGCTCTTCGCCCGCCACATCGAAGAAGTCGACCGGCTGATCACCGCCTGGCGCGGGCAGGGCGCCATCAACCTCCCCGGGCGCGTGGGTGTGCGACGGCAGGGTGGCAGACTGGTCATTCGGCAGGGCTGAGCCGCAGGACCGAACACTGCCCCGCTTCATGAGTCTCACGACTGACATGACACCGAACCGAACGAGAGTGGCACGGGTGGACGACAAGGACATGGGCGCCGACCTTAAGTCGGTACTCATCAGCAAAGAAGAGATCGACGCGAAGCTGGCGGAGCTGGCCGCGAAGATCGACGCGGAGTACGCGGGCAAGGACCTGCTCATCGTCGGTGTCCTCAAGGGCGCCGTGATGGTGATGGCGGACCTGGCGCGCGCGCTGTCCACCCCCGTCACGATGGACTGGATGGCCGTGTCCTCGTACGGCGCGGGCACCCAGTCCTCCGGTGTGGTCCGCATCCTCAAGGACCTCGACACCGACATCAAGGGCAAGCACGTCCTGATCGTCGAGGACATCATCGACTCCGGCCTGACGCTGTCGTGGCTGCTGTCCAACCTCGGCTCGCGCGAGCCGGCCTCCCTTGAGGTCTGCACGCTGCTGCGCAAGCCGGAAGCGGCGAAGGTCGCCATCGACGTGAAGTGGATCGGCTTCGACATCCCCAACGAGTTCGTCGTCGGCTACGGCCTGGACTTCGCGGAGAAGTACCGCAATCTGCCGTTCGTCGGTACCCTCTCGCCCCACGTATACGGCGGCTGAGAGCCGAGGAAGCCGAAGCACGGCTCTCGGAAGCACCGCCGCTCGTCCGGCCGCCGTGGACGGACGAGGGCTCCGGACCGGCCTTCGCTGCCCCGGCGGGAACCCTTCGGGGTTTCCCGCCGTTGGAGCAGGGAGAACGGTATTGCAGGCCGCATTGTTAACCGCGCAGCGCGCCGTCGGGTGACAATGCTGGGGTACCGTCCGAAGGCAGGCTTTATTCGGGCCAGTAATACACCGTACGCACGACCAGCCCTCCCGAGGGCGTTGTGCCTCACTGTGGCAGGAGGGACGGGGCCTAAGCGGCTCCGTATGGATGGACGTGAAGCGATACTTCCGTGGGCCGGTCATGTGGATCGTGCTGGCCGTCCTCGCCGTGGTCGTGTTGATGCAGGTCGTCGGCTCGTCCGGCGGCTACAAGACGGTGGACACCGGTCAGGTCGTCAAGGCGATCGCTGACAACAAGGTGAAATCCGCCGAGCTGACGACCGGCGACGAGAACAAGATCAAGATCGAGTTGTCGGGCGACAACAAGATCGACGGTTCCAACAAGATCCAGGCGAGCTACATCGGCGACCAGGGCGTCGATCTGGCGAAGAACCTGCAGGCCAAGTACCAGACGAACGAGATCAAGGACGGGTACACCGTCTCCCCGGAGAAGCAGAACCCGTTCGTCGGGATGCTGATTTCGCTGGTCCCCTTCGTCCTCATCGTGGTCGTTTTCCTGTTCCTGATGAACCAGGCGCAGGGCGGCGGCTCCCGCGTCATGCAGTTCGGGAAGTCGAAGGCGAAGCTCATCACCAAGGACACCCCCAAGACGACGTTCTCGGACGTCGCGGGGTCCGATGAGGCGGTCGAGGAACTCCACGAGATCAAGGAGTTCCTGCAGGAGCCGGCGAAGTTCCAGGCCGTCGGCGCCAAGATTCCCAAGGGCGTGCTGCTGTACGGCCCGCCCGGAACGGGCAAGACGCTGCTCGCCCGCGCCGTCGCCGGTGAGGCCGGCGTCCCGTTCTACTCGATCTCCGGCTCCGACTTCGTCGAGATGTTCGTCGGTGTCGGCGCCTCCCGGGTGCGCGACCTCTTCGAGCAGGCCAAGGCGAACGCCCCGGCGATCGTCTTCGTCGACGAGATCGACGCCGTCGGCCGGCACCGTGGTGCGGGTCTCGGCGGTGGCCACGACGAGCGCGAGCAGACGCTCAACCAGCTCCTCGTCGAGATGGACGGCTTCGACGTGAAGGGCGGCGTGATCCTCATCGCCGCCACGAACCGGCCGGACATCCTCGACCCGGCGCTGCTGCGTCCCGGCCGCTTCGACCGGCAGATCGCCGTCGACCGTCCGGACCTCCAGGGCCGCCTGGAGATCCTCAAGGTGCACCAGAAGGGCAAGCCGGTCGCGCCGGACGTCGACCTCAAGGCCGTCGCCAAGCGCACCCCCGGCTTCACCGGTGCCGATCTGTCGAACGTCCTCAACGAAGCCGCGCTGCTCACGGCTCGTGGCGACGCGAAGCTGATCGACAACCACTTCCTGGACGAGGCGATCGACCGCGTCGTGGCCGGACCGCAGAAGCGGACCCGGATCATGTCCGACAAGGAGAAGAAGATCACCGCGTACCACGAGGGCGGACACGCCCTGGTCGCGGCGGCTTCACCGAACTCCGACCCGGTGCACAAGATCACGATCCTGTCCCGTGGCCGGGCCCTGGGCTACACCATGGTCCTGCCCGACGAGGACAAGTACTCCACCACCCGCAACGAGATGCTCGACCAGCTGGCCTACATGCTGGGCGGGCGCGCGGCGGAGGAGCTGGTCTTCCACGACCCGACCACGGGCGCCGCGAACGACATCGAGAAGGCCACCGCAACGGCCCGCGCGATGGTCACGCAGTACGGCATGACCGAGCGGCTCGGCGCGATCAAGTTCGGCACCGACAACTCCGAGCCCTTCCTGGGCCGTGAGATGGGTCACCAGCGCGACTACTCGGAAGAGGTCGCCGCGCTGGTCGATGAGGAAGTCAAGAAGCTCATCGAGACCGCGCACAACGAGGCGTGGGAGATCCTGGTCGAGAACCGCGATGTCCTCGACAACCTGGTGCTGGAGCTTCTGGAGAAGGAGACCCTCGGCAAGGAGGAGATCGCCGAGATCTTCAAGCACATCGTGAAGCGCCCGGCCCGCCCGGCGTGGACCGGCTCCTCCCGTCGTACGCCCTCGACCCGTCCGCCGGTGCTGTCGCCGAAGGAGCTGAGCCCGGCCAACGGCTCGGTGCCGACGACGACCACCGTCTCCACGGAGAAGGCGGAAGCCGCCGAGGAACCGCGTCCCGAGAGCTGAGCTCAGGGTCACACCGGCCCCGGAATGAATGCCGCGCCCCGCAGGTTTTAGCCTGGGGGCGCGGCATTCCGCGTTTCGTGCGGGCGCAGAAGGAACGAGGCACCACATGACGGATCCTGTGACGCTGGACGGCGACGGCAAGATCGGCACATTCGACGAGAAGCGCGCCGAAAACGCCGTACGTGAGCTCCTCATCGCGGTTGGCGAGGATCCGGACCGTGAGGGGCTGCTGGAGACGCCGGCGCGGGTGGCACGGGCGTACAAGGAGATCCTGGCGGGCCTGTGGCAGGAGCCGGAGGACGTCCTCACGACTACGTTCGACATCGGGCACGACGAGCTGGTCTTGGTCAAGGACATCGAAATCGTATCTCTGTGCGAACACCATCTCCTGCCGTTCCACGGCGTGGCGCACGTCGGGTATATCCCGGCTGAGAGCGGCAAGATCACAGGGTTGTCCAAGCTGGCCCGCCTGGTCGACGTCTACGCCCGCCGCCCCCAGGTGCAGGAGCGGCTGACCACGCAGATCGCGGACTCTCTGATGCGCATCCTCGAAGCGCGCGGAGCGATCGTCGTGATCGAGGCCGAGCACATGTGCATGTCGGTGCGCGGGATACGCAAGCCCGGCGCCAAGACGACGACGTCCGCGGTGCGCGGCCAGCTGCGGGATTCCTCGACGCGGGCCGAGGCGATGAGCCTGATAATGGCTCGCTAGCCGGCGGAGAGTTCATCAGCCGGGGGTTTCCCCCGGCGGGAGGGGGCCGGAGCCGCCCTGTGCGGCTCAGGCCTTGAGGTGCTTGCCGAGCCATTCGATGGCGGCGGGGATTTCACGGCGCCAGGTGTTGAAGTTGTGGCCGCCGCTGTCGAGGATGATCGACGAGATGCGCGAGGGCGACTTCGTCTGCTGGATGAACTGCAGCGTCTGGCGGTAGTTCGCCTCGCCCAGCTTGCTGGTGGTGACGAGGAGGTTCACCGGGGGAGCGGGGAGGTTCTTCTGGCGCCACAGGAGGTCGTTCTCGCGCTCCAGCTGGCGGCTGCCGCCGAACAGGTCACCGGTGGTGGCGTCGATGGGGGCCTTGTAGTTGCCGGAGAGGGCGACGGCGGTGGAGTACGCCTCGGGGTGGCGCATGGTCATCTTCAGCGCGCAGTAGCCGCCGGTGGAGTCGCCGATCACGCCCCAGTTCTTGGCCTCGGTGCCTATTCGGTAGTGCCGGGATATGTCGGCGCGCAGGTCCTTGGTGAAGAACGTCTCGGTCTGCGGGCCGTTGGGTATGTCCACGCACTCCGTGTCACGAGGCGGTGCGACGGTCGGGCGCATCATCACCAGGATGGTCGGCTGCACCTTCTTCTGCTTGAGAAGACCGTGCTGGGTCTGCGGGAAATGCAGCTTTTTGTAGAGGGCCTGCGCGGTGCCCGGGTAGCCGGTGAGGACCACGGTCGCGGGGAACTTCTTGCCGGCGTACTTCTTCTGGAAGTACTGCGGCGGCAGATAGACGAACGCGGGGCTGGTGATCTTGGACTGCTCGCCTTGGACCAGGACCTTTTCGATGCGTCCGGCGACCTTCGGCTTGGAGCCGCCGGGGATGCTGAGGTGCTCGGTGCCCAGCACCTTCAGCTTGGTGCCCTTCGGGCCGGTCTCGTAGTCGGTGACCACGCCCGGCTCCTGCTCCTGGCCGAAGAGGTCGGCCCAGGACGCGTAGAAGCCGAAGGAATTGTTGGCGAGTAGGCCGACCGAGGCGAACAGGGAGACCTGGGTCGCCAGCAGCAGGCCGATACGGCCGACCACGGCGCGCCAGTTTCCCTTCGACAGGCGCGGCCAGAGCCAAATGGTGAGGACGAACAGTGCCACCGCGACAAAGACGGCAAGAAGCAGCACTTTCTTACTGGTGAGACCCATGTGGTGCTTTCTTCCGGGCGGCCGGGCCATCCGTCCGCTAATGGAACCCCGAGCCCTGAAACGCCGTCATACAGGGCGCAAAAAGTCCAGATGCTGCGACAAGGCTCGCACGTTCTCTCGACCGGGGCGACGGGAAAGTGATGTCTGACAGGCTAGATGGCGAAAAAACGGAGACGGTTGCGTGGCGAACGCCACGCTGGCTCCGCGGCCCGAAACCCGAATCGGTGCCGGGGTTCGTCGGTACGGCCGGTGTGGTCGTCGGCCTGCTGAACCTGGCGGCCGGGGTGTTTCCGCGGTTCCGGCACAGCCGGGTGCACGCCCTGGCCGAGGTCCTGCCGGGCGCGGTGAGCCCGCTGGCGGCCGCCGCGTCGATCGTCGTCGGCATCCTGCTGCTCCTGCTGGCCCATGGACTCAAACGGCGTAAGCGACGGGCCTGGGGGGCGGCCGTGGCGCTGCTCCCGGTGGGGATCGCCGCTCAGCTCGTCTACCGCCACTCGGTTTTCGGAGCGGTGCTCTCGCTCGCCCTGCTGCTGTTCCTGGTCCGCCACCGGCGCGAATTCGCGGCTCTCCCCGACCCGCGCAGCCGCTGGAAGGCCGTCGCCAATCTCGTCGTCCTCGGCGGCGCGAGCTTCGCCATCGGCATGGTGATCGTCAGCTCCCACCCCCACAAGATCGTCGGCTCGCCGTCCTTCTGGGACCGGGCGCAGCACGTCCTGTGGGGCCTTTTCGGCTTCGAGGGCCCGATCGGCTACACGCACCAGGTCGACTACACCGTCGGCTACTCCCTCGGCGCGCTCGGCCTGCTGACCGTCGCCACCACCGCGTATCTCGCCTTCCGCCCCGAGCACCCGGCGGCCCGGCTGACCGACGACGACGAGCAGCGGCTGCGTGAACTGCTCGCCAAGCACGGTGCCCGGGACTCGCTCGGCTACTTCGCGCTCCGCCACGACAAGGGCGTGGTCTTCTCGCCGACCGGCAAGGCTGCCGTCTGCTACCGGGTGATCTCCGGCGTGATGCTGGCCAGCGGTGACCCGATCGGTGACGTCGAGGCCTGGCCGGGCGCCATCGAGCGCTTCATGGAGGAGGCGCGGGCGCACTCCTGGACGCCGGCGGTGACCGGCTGCAGCGAGACCGGCGGCCAGGTGTGGACCCGGGAGACCGGCATGGACGCGCTGGAGCTCGGCGACGAGGCGATCGTGGATGTCGCCGATTTCACACTGACCGGCCGGGCGATGCGCAACGTACGGCAGATGGTCAAGCGCATCGAGCGCAACGGCTACGAGACCCGGGTGCGGCGGGTGCGCGACCTGGAGCCGGCGGAGCTGGCGCGGATCCAGCAGGCCGCGAACGCCTGGCGGGACACCGACACCGAGCGCGGTTTCTCCATGGCGCTGGGCCGGATCGACGCGGTGGCCGACGGCGATGCGGTGATCGCCACCGCGCATCTGGCCCCCGGCGAGGGTGAGCAGCCCGGCCCGTACGGGGACCTCAAGGCCATGCAGCACTTCGTGCCGTGGGGCGACAGCGGGATCTCCCTGGAGCTGATGCGCCGCGACCGCAGCGCCGACCCCGGCATGAACGAGCTGCTGATCGTCGCCGCGCTGCAGGCCGCGCCGGACCTCGGGATCAAACAGGTGTCGCTGAACTTCGCGGTGTTCCGCTCCTCCCTGGAGCGCGGCGAGAAGCTCGGCGCGGGGCCGGTCATCCGGGTCTGGCGCGGAATGCTGATCTTCCTGTCCCGCTGGTACCAGATCGAGTCGCTCTACAAGTTCAACGACAAGTTCCGGCCACGCTGGGAGCCCCGCTTCGTGGTCTTCCGCAACAGCCGTGACATCCCGCGCATCGGCCTCGCCGCGCTCCAGGCCGAGGGCTATCTGGAGCTCGGCCTGCCGCGCGCGCTGCGCCGCAAGCGGCCCGCGGAGCGGCGGCCGTGCGCGCACACCAGGGAGCCCGTCGCGGCGACCGCGGCGATCGAGAGGGCGGCCTGACGGACGGCCGCCGTACCGGGCGGGCCGGCTGCCGGGCCGCCGGCGCTGCCGGGCCCGCGAGCGGCCCCGCGCCGCAGCCACCGGCCGCAATCCGGCCGGTCGGCACACGGCCTAGGCTGGTGCCATGAGTACCTTGCGTGGCCGGGTGGCCGGACTGCCGGACTGGGACCGCTGCGCGGTGATGGGCGTCGTCAATGTGACGCCCGATTCGTTCTCCGACGGCGGCCGGTGGTTCGACACCGAACTCGCCGTCAAACACGGTCTCGACCTGGTGGCGCAGGGCGCCGACATGGTGGACGTGGGCGGCGAGTCGACCCGGCCGGGCGCGGCGCGGGTGGACGAGGCCGAGGAGCTGCGCCGGGTCGTCCCGGTCGTACGGGAACTGGCGGCGGCCGGGGCCGTGGTGTCCGTCGACACCATGCGCGCGACGGTCGCCGAGCGGGCCGTGGAGGCCGGGGCGCGGCTGGTCAACGATGTGAGTGCGGGCGCCGCGGACCCGGCGATGGTGCCGGTGGTGGCCGCGTCCCGGGTGCCGTTCGTCGTGATGCACTGGCGCGGCCAGTCGATCGACATGAACAACCGCGCCGTCTACGCCGATGTCGTCACGGAGGTCGTGGACGAACTCGGGCAGAGCGTGGAGCGTGCGGTGGCCGGCGGCATCGACCCGGAGTACATCGTCATCGACCCCGGCCTGGGCTTCGCCAAGAACGCCGGGCACGATCTCGCGCTGGTCGCCGAGCTGGCCCGGCTGCGGGCGCTGGGGCGGCCGCTGCTGGTGGCGGCATCGAGGAAACGGTTCCTGGGCAGGGTGCTGGCGGGCGGCGCGGGAGCCACCCCACCGCCGGCCCGGGAGCGGGATGCCGCGACGGCGGCGGTGTCGGCGATCGTGGCGCGAGAGGGGGCCTGGGCGGTGCGGGTGCACGAGGTCAGGGCGAGCGCGGACGCGGTACGGGTGGCACGCGCGGTGGAGACCGCGGTGGGTGCGGCCGGTGCGTCCGATGCAGGGGGCGCCGGTGGTGCGGCCGATACCGGCCGTACGGGCACAACGGCATGAACGACGGCAACAACGGAAACGACGGCGAACGCGACGGGAGCGGCGTGAGCGGCTTGGGCCCACGGACGGACATCGAGCTGGTCGAGCAGGCGAACACGACCCTGTACGAGACCATCGAGCGCGGCGATCACGAGGCGCTGTCCGAGCTGTGGCTGGACGGCCAGGTGAGCGTGGTGCACCCCGGGTGGCCGGTGCTGCGCGGACGCGGCGAGGTGCTCCGCTCGTACGCCCTGATCATGGCGAACACCGAGTACATCCAGTTCTTCCTGACGGATGTGGAGATCGATGTCCTCGGTGACACCGCGCTGGTGACCTGCACCGAGAACATCCTCAGCGGCGGGCCGGCCGAGGACGACGGCTCGGTGGGGCCGCTGATCGGCCAGCTGGTCGTGGCGACCAATGTCTTCCGGCGTACGGAGGAGGGCTGGCGGGTGTGGTCGCACCACGGGTCACCGGTGCTGGCGGACCGCGAGGACGAGGACGAGGAGGACGCCGACGGGGACGGCGACGGTGACGGCCCGGTCGGTGGGCCCGGGGCGCCGGGCGGGGTGTGAGCCGGGGCTGGAACGGGGCCGGTCCGGTGGGTGGCCGGGGTTGGAACGGGGCCGGTCCGGTGGGTGGCCGGAGCGTGCCCCGGGGGCCGTCACCAGGGCGCTGACCTGCGGCGCAGCCCCGGCTGGCACGGCCGGCGTCAGCGGCCGGCGTCAGCCGGACGGCCAAGGGCGCACCCGTTCGAGCCAAGTGCGGCACGGGTAGGGGTGGGGTGTGCGACAGGGGGTAAGGAGGCCGCGCGGACGGCCTGCCCTCCGGGCAGGGCCTAGCACCAGTGCGGGGTCTTGTCCATAGCCCCCGTGGGCGAGCACTGTCGGTGCTCGCAGGTAGATTCGACGACGAGGCGGAGTGCCGGACGAGTCTGGTGCGTGCCCGGTATCGGACGAACGGTGGCGCCAAAGGTGCCAGTGGACCAGTGGGAGTGATTCGCGTGGATCGTGTCGCGCTGCGTGGGCTGAAGGCCCGAGGGCACCACGGGGTGTTTCCCCGGGAACGCGAGGAAGGCCAGACCTTCATCGTGGACCTGGTGCTGGGGCTGGACACCCGCCCGGCGGCGGCCTCCGACGACCTCGCGAGGACCGTGCATTACGGCGTGGTGGCGGAGGAGGTCGTGGCCGTCGTGGAGGGCGAGCCGGTCGACCTCATCGAGACGCTCGCGGAGCGGATCGCCGACCAGTGCCTCAAGCACGAGGGGGTGCAGGAGGTGGAGGTGGTCGTCCACAAGCCGGACGCCCCGATCACCGTCCCCTTTGATGACGTGACCATCACCATCACCCGGAGCCGAAATTGAACACCAGCAGCGACCCGACCGTACAGCCGGTGCCCGCCTCCGTGGTGGAGCAGGTGGACGCCGCCGATGTGACGCTGTCCAATCCCAAACGCGCCGTGATCTCCCTCGGCAGCAATCTCGGCAACCGCCTGGAGACGCTCCAGGGCGCCATCGACGCACTGGAGGACACTCCCGGCCTGCGGGTCAAGGCGGTCTCTCCGGTCTACGAGACCGAGCCGTGGGGCGTCGTGCCCGGTTCGCAGCCGTCGTATTTCAACGCCGTGGTGCTGATCAAGACGACGTTGCCGCCGTCTTCCCTCCTGGAGCGCGGGCATGCGATCGAGGAGGCCTTCGAGCGGGTGCGGGACGAGCGCTGGGGCCCGCGCACCATCGACGTCGACATCCTGGCCTACCAGGACGTGATCTCCGACGACCCGCAGTTGACGCTGCCGCACCCGCGCGCCCATGAGCGCGCGTTCGTGCTGGTCCCGTGGCATGACATCGACCCGGAGGCCGAGGTCCCCGGGCGCGGTGCGGTGGTCGAGCTGCTGTCGGAGGTGGGCCGCGAGGGCGTGATGCCGCGCGCGGACCTGGAACTGCGGCTGCCGGAGTAGTCGTTAGGCTTGCGGGTCGGTTGCGTACGGCGCGGCTGCGTAGGGAACGGTCCCCTATGGCATGGATGCGACGGAACATTCCGGTGCTGAACGGGTACATGCGGAATGGTCCGATATCGCACCCATGTGTGCGGAACGGACGGAACGGCCATGACGGCAGGATGGCAATAACGGTGCGAGGGGCGATCGCTCGGTGAAGCAGCTACACATCAAGGTGCTGGTCGGGCTGTTCCTGGCGGCAGGGGTGCTGGCCTGGGCGGGCGCCCGGCTGTGGGACTCGCTGGCCACCCTCCCCGGCGTGCCGGTAGCGGCGCCGATCGTGCTGGCGCTGATCGCCGCCGTGCTCGCCGCCACCGCCATCTCCCTCCGGTCGCGGCTGCGCGCGCAGCGCGAGCGACGGCCGGACGCAAAGGGTGTGGATCCGCTGGTGGCTGCCCGCTCGGTGGTCTTCGGCCAGGCGAGCGCCCTGGTGGCGTCGCTGGTAGCCGGGCTGTACGGCGGGGTCGGCGTCTTCCTGCTGACCTCCGGCCTCGACGGACCGCGCCGCGACCAGGCGATCTACGCCGGTCTCTCGGTGCTGGCCGGTGCGGCGGTGGTCGCCGCCGCGATGTTCCTGGAGCGGGTCTGCAAGCTCCCGGAGGGCGAGGACGACGACGATCAGCCGGGGGCGGCACGGGCGTAGCGACGAGCCGGGGGCGGCCGGGCGTGTAACGGCGTCACGGGGCAGTCCGCCCCGCCCGTTCTCCCGCTCGTCCCGGGCGTCCCCTCTGCCCGTCCTCTCCTCCGCTCTTCCTCTCCTCTCCGACCTTCCGCCTCCCGGTTCAGGCGTCCGGGACCGTATCGAGCGAGACCTCGCCGCGTGGGATGTTCGCGGCGTCCGCGGTGGTGGAGCGGCGCAGCGCCGCATGCAGCCGGGCGGGGGTGAGGACGCCGAGGAAGCGGTCGCCGTCCAGGACCGCGATCCAGCCGGCGTCGTGCTGGAGCATCGTGCTGAACGCCTGCTTGAGCGGGGCGCCGAGCGGCAGCCAGGCGTCCATCCGGCGGGCGTGATCGTGGACGGTGGTGCCCTTGGGGGCGGATGCCTTGGTGAGGGCGTGGGGAGCCGCGCCCCCGGGAGGCGTGGCAGGGGAGCCGGAGCCCGCTGTGGCTCCCTCTGAGGAGCCTGTGAGTGCCGCCGCGGAGACCCAGCCGTGGACGGACTCGTCGGAGTCGAGGACGACCGCCCAGGAGGCGCCGTCGGCGGCCAGCCGGTCGGCGGCGCGGCCCGCGGGGTCGTCGAGGTGGACGACCGGGGGCTGTTCGAGGTCGCCGGTCTCGACGGGTGTGACCGAGAGCCGCTTCAGGCCGCGGTCCGCGCCGACGAATTCGGCGGCGTACGGGGTCGCGGGCGCGCCGAGGACCGTCGCCGGGGTGTCGAACTGCTCGATGCGTCCCGCCCCGTAGACGGCGATGCGGTCGCCGAGCCGGACCGCCTCCTCGATGTCGTGGGTGACGAACAGGACCGTCTTGTGGAGCGTGGACTGGAGCCGCAGGAACTCGTTCTGGAGGTGCTCGCGTACGACCGGGTCGACCGCGCCGAACGGTTCGTCCATCAGGAGCACGGGCGGGTCGGCGGCCAGCGCGCGGGCGACGCCGACGCGTTGGCGCTGCCCGCCGGAGAGCTGGTCGGGGTAGCGGTCGCCGTATGTCGACGGGTCCAGGCCGACCAGGTCGAGGAGTTCGGCGGCGCGGGCGCGGGCGTTCTTGCGCGGCCAGCCGAGGAGGTGCGGGACGGTGGCGGTGTTGTCCAGGACGGTCTTGTGGGGGAAGAGTCCTACCTGCTGGATGACATAGCCGATGCGGCGGCGGAGTTCGACGGGGTCGATGGCGGATATGTCGTCGCCGTCGAGGTGGATGGTGCCGCTGGTGGGCTCGATGAGTCGGTTCACCATCTTCATCGTCGTCGTCTTGCCGCAGCCCGAAGGTCCGACGAGCGTGATGAGTTCGCCCTTCGCGACCTCGAAGGAGAGGTCGTCGACGGCTGTGGTGCCGTCGGCGTAGCGCTTGGTGACGTGCTCGAAACGGATCATGGTTCCCCATTGTGGACGGGCGGTCGTGAACGCGGTGTTGCTGGTGGATGGCGGGCCGGGCCGATTGTCAGTGGCGGGGGTTAGGGTCGCAGACAGTCACCGAAAATGTGAGCGACAGGGCGGGGGAGGTGACGGCGGGTGAGTGCCGGAGCAGTGGTCGCGCAGGTCGGCGGGTCGGTCGGCGGACAGGCCGATGGGCCGAGTTGCCTGCAGACGAACGACTGGATCTGCGGTGAGTATGTCCGCACCCGCAGCCAGGAATTGCTGGACGCGACCGTCCAGCACATCGGCATCACGGCCGTATCCGTGGTCATCGGCCTGCTGGTCGCCTTTCCGCTGGCGCTGGCGGCCCGGCGCTGGCGGGGCGCGGCGGGACCGGTCCTGGGGCTGACGACGGTGCTCTACACGGTGCCGTCACTGGCGATGTTCGCGCTGCTGACACCGGTGTTCGGAGTCTCGGCGGCGGTGGTCGTCACGGGCCTGGTGATGTATTCGCTGACGATCCTGGTGCGCAACATCCTCGCCGGTCTGGAGGGGGTGCCCGCCGAGGTGCGGGAGGCCGCCCGGGGGATGGGGTACGGCTCCGCGCGGCTGCTGTTCGAGGTGGAAATCCCCCTCGCGCTACCGGCGTTGGTGGCCGGCCTGCGCATCGCCACGGTCTCGACGGTGGCGATGACGACCATCGGCTCCGTCGTCGGCTACGGCGGTCTGGGGAATCTCATAGCCAGCGGTATGGAGGGCTTCTTCAAGGCGGAGGTCCTGACGGCCTCGGTGCTGTGCGTGCTGCTGGCGCTGATAGCCGATCTGCTTCTGCTGGGCCTGCAGCGGCTGCTGACGCCTTGGACGCGGAGGCAGGCGCGGGGCAAGTCCCGGGCGCGGCCCGGGGCCCGTACGGCGAAGGTGGTGGCCTGAGCGATGGGTGCGATCGCGGGTGCGTGGCAGTGGCTGACGACGGCGGCCAACTGGGCCGGGGAGAAGGGGGTCTGGCACCGGCTCGGCGAGCACGTCCAGCTCAGTGCGCTGTGCCTGGCCATCTCCTGCTTGATAGCCCTGCCGGTGGCGCTCTGGCTCGGGCACATAGGAAAGGGCGGGGCGCTGGCCGTCAACCTCTCCAATATGGGGCGTGCGGTGCCGACCTTCGCGGTACTGGTGCTGCTGACGCTCAGTCCGCTGGGGACGCAGGGGGACTGGCCGACGATCATCGCGCTGGTGCTGTTCGCGGTGCCGCCGCTGCTGACCAATGCGTATCTGGGGATGCGGGAGGCGGACCGCGATGTGGTCGAGGCGGCACGCGGGATGGGGATGTCCGGGCCCCAACTCCTGCTGCGGGTCGAGATACCCCTCGCGTATCCGCTGATCATGACGGGCCTGCGGTCCGCCACGGTGCAGGTGGTGGCGACGGCGACGCTCGCCGCGCTGGCCGGCGGCGGGGGACTGGGCCGGATCATCACGGCGGGCTTCGGCAACTACGACACCGCGCAGGTGGTCGCGGGCGCGCTGCTGGTGGCCGTACTGGCGTTGGTCGTTGAGGGGGTGCTGGTCCTGGCGGACCGGTTCTTCGACCCGATGCGGGGGCGGCGGCGCGGGCGGCGTACGGCGAAGGGGGCGAGGCCGGGGCCGGGGGAGGCCGGGCCGGATGGATCGGGCGGCGATGACGATGTGGTCGCGTTGGGGAAACTCGCCTGACGCGGTGACGGAGCTTTGCCATGCTGCCGTACCGGACCAATGCACCGGACCGATTCACCGGGCCAATGCACCGGGCTGATGTACCGGAGCGGTTCACCGCTGCGGTTCCGTGCGAAGCGGACGGCGGGGGCCACCGCAGCCGGTGCCACAACAGCCGATGCCCTCGCGGCCGATGTCACCCGAACCAGCGCCACCACTGCCACCGCGACCACCGCCAAGTCCGGTGTCACGACGCCCAACCCAGCACCTGACCTGACCTGATCTGACCCGACCGAACGAACTGGATGGTGAATTCCATGAGCAGCAAGTCGCGCGCGGCACGTACCGCGCTCGTCGCGGGCACAGTGATCGCGCTGGCGGCCGGGCTGGCCGCGTGCGGCGGCGAGAGCCTGGAGGACAAGGGTGCCAAGAACAAGGGCGCCAAGAACAACGGCGGGAAGGTCGAGATCGTCATCGGCTCGGCCGGTTTCACCGAGTCGAAGGTGCTCGCCGAGATCTATTCCAAGATCCTTAACGATGCCGGTTACCCGGCACGGGTGCAGACCCTGGCCAATCGCGAGCTGTATGAACCGGCTCTGGAGAAGGGCCAGATCGATGTCGTTCCGGAATATGCCTCCACGCTTGCCGAATTCCTCAACGCGAAGAAGAACGGTGCCAAGGCGAAGCCCGTCGCCTCCAGCGACATCGACAAGACGGTGACGGCGCTCAAGAAGCTCGCCGGGCCGCGCGGTCTCAAGGTCCTGGCGGTCGGCGAGGCCACCGACCAGAACGCCTTCGCGGTGGCCAAGGAATTCGCCGCCGAGCACAAGTTGAAGACCCTCTCCGACCTGGGAAGGTCGAAGCAGAAGATCAAACTTGCGTCGGGTGAGGAGTGCGAGACCCGGGTGTTCTGCAAGCCGGGCCTGGAGAAGACGTACGGCATCGACATCACCGGCCTCGACCCCAAGGGCGTCGGGACCGCTCAGTCCAAGCAGGCCGTCAAGGACGGTACCGACCAACTGGTGCTCACCACGACCACGGATGCCACGCTCGACAACTTCGGCCTGGTGCTTCTGGAGGACGACAAGAAGCTGCAGAACGCCGACAATGTGCTGCCCGTCGTGAATGCCGAGAGCGCCGGTGACAAGGGGATCGAGAAGGCTCTCGGCAAGCTCACAAGTGTGTTGACGACCCAAGACCTGATCAACTTGAACCGCAAGGTTGATGCCGAGCGACTCAAGCCCGTGGATGTCGCACAGACGTATTTGGAGTCCAAGGGACTGCTGGAGAAGTAACCACTACGAACCGGATTGGCGTGCGGGGCCCCATAAGCCCCGCACGCACGGTAAGTTTCTGGCCATGCCACGAGGACGCCACCGCCATTCACCACCCCTCCACCGGCTGCTTCCTCCCTCCATGGTCGCCGGTGCGTCGATTACTTGCGCCGCGGGCGCGTGGTTCGTCGGCGACGACCTGGTCCAGCGGGTGCTCGCCGCGGGCGCCGCGGCCGCCGCGATAACCGGCGCCGTCCTTCTGCGGACCTGGGACCGTAAGGCCGGCAAGCGGGTCGCCGAACTCACCCGCGCCCGGGTGCGCGACGAGTGGCGCACCGAGGAGCGGATAGCCGAGCTCGAAACGGATATCGAGGAGTCCCGCGAGATCCGTACCGCGCTGGACACCAAACTGCGTGCCAAGCGCACCGAATTGGCGCGGCTGCGCAGCGAGCACGCCGAGCTGCTGCGCCGTTACGCCACCGCCGAGACCGAGCGGGCCAGCGCCCTGGAGGGCCGCCGTCTCCTCGCGATCGAGGCCGCGGTTCCGGCCAAGGAGCTGCCGGCCGCCGACCGCCTCCCCGCGCAGCGCGAGCCGGCCCCGGCGCCCGCGTCCGCCGCGACCTCGGCACCCGCCTCGGCGCCGACCCCCGCCGCGTACGCGCAGGCGGACCAGGCGCTGCGGCAGCTGGCCCGTAACGCCGCCCGGCAGCGCGACCGCGCCGGGAACGGTGCCCAGAACGCCGCCCGGAACGCCCCACGGCCGACCGGGGACGGCGCCCAGGCGAGCCCGGGCGGCCAGGACGGTGAGAAGAGCCGGGGGAAGTCCGAGGCGGCCGCCGGGCAGGGCGAGCGCGGCGCACGCCAAGCCCGTACGGACACCGGCGCCGCGCTCGCACTCCGCCGCGTCCCGGCCGCCGCCGCTGCCGTCGTACCGCCGGCCGCGCCCCGCCCCGCCGCGTCCCGCGCGCTGGGCGGCTTCGACTTCTTCGGCACCGCGGCCGCGGCACAGCCCCGGCAGCTGACCGCGCCGCTGGCGGACGACCTGGCGGACGTGGTGGGCGACGAGGCGCTCGCCGAGCATTCAGCGCGCCGGGAGGCGGCCGGTGCGCAAGCAGGTACGGAGACCCGGACGGAGGCGCGTACGGAGACCCGTGAGGAAGCCGCTGCAGACGCGAGTGCGGGCGAGGCGCCGCAGGAGGCTGGGGAAGCCGGGGAAGCCGGGGAAGCCGGCAAGGATGCGGCGGCCGACGGCGTCGGCGCGGTCATCGATCTGACCGCGCACGACGAGACCGAGCAGCTCGATGTCGCCGAGCTGCGCACCGCGATCTCCTGATGCGCTGATCCCGGCCCGGCCCGGCCCGGCCCGGCCGCGAGTAATCGGCTCCCGCCCCTTCTCCGTAGGGGCGGGAGCCGATCTGCGTAGGGGTGAGGATGGCCCGGGGGTGCCGGGAGGTTATCCACAAGGTGTGGATGCTTTTCCGGCGCCGACTGAGGACCGACTGGGGTCCGGCTGGGACCCGCCCGGCCCCGGCTAGCCCCTGCCGCGCTCCGGCGCGAACGGCGTGCCGGTCGCCAGGCCGCGATAGCCGACGGCGAGGGCCTCGCCCAGGAAGCTGATGCCGATGCCGAGTTGGGTAGGGCGGGCGTTTTCGTGCATCCCCAGTTTCGCCGCCAGCAGGCCATAGCCGGCCATGGCGAGCAGGGAGAGGCCCGCGACGACAAACGTACGGCCGGTGTAGCGCTGCCACAGGACGCCGTCCCGGTCGAAGAGCTGGACGGTCGTGCCGCGCAGGGCGCCGAGCGCGCAGCCGAGGACGGCGCCCGCCGCGGCCCAGGCGCAGTCGGCCCCCGTCAGGTTGTCGGCCTTGGCCAGGGAGGTGACGCCGATGATGATCAGGATGACTGGTGCGACGAACAGTTCGCGGGCGTTGACCGGTTCGCCCCGTAGCCGCTTGATGATCACGACGATGACGACGGCGAGGACGATCGCCGCGAGCAGCCAGCCGTTCATGGGGTCCCCCTGATGGATGTTCAGCAATGAATGTTCAGCGACGGATGTTCAGCGACGGATGTTCAGCGACGGATGTTCAGCGATGGATGGTCGGTCCGAGTTTTCGACGGCGACCCGGAGGCGCGTTTTAGCTCGACCATGCCAAAAAATAATTTAGCTCGGGTGTGCCACAATCGCAATATGCCGAAGATCGTCGACCCCGAGGCCCGCCGGCGCGCCGTCGCCGAGGCCGTACTGCGCGTCGTGGGCCGGGAGGGGGTGGCCGGTGCCTCGCTGCGTAACGTCGCCGAGGAGGCGGGGCTCGCCATCGGCTCCGTCCGCCACTACTTCAGCGACCACGACGAAGTGCTGATCTTCGCGATGAGGGAGCTGAACGCCCGTATTGAGCGCCGTGTATGGGGGCATGTCGAGCGGCTGCTCGACCCCGAGGCGGGGGACGAACGCCGCGCGCGGGCGGAGGAGTTGATCGCCGAGTTCCTGCCGCTGGACGCCGAGCGCCGAGAAGAGGGCATGCTCTGGCAGGCGTTCACGACCGCGGCCCGTACCCGTCCGGAACTGCGGCCGCATGCGGTCGAGCTGGAGTCTGGGCTGCGCGCCCTGTTGCTACGGGTGCTGGGCGGCGCTCAGGAGGCGGGCGCCATGCCCGACGACCTTGATCTGGAACTGGAGACGCTACGGCTGTCGGCCCTGCTGGACGGGCTGACCCTGCAGGCCGCCCTCGAGCCGGAGCGCATCACACCGGACATGCTCCGGAACGTTCTGCGGCGGCATCTGGAGACGCTCCGCGGTGAGGGGTGAGGCCGCCTACTTGTCGATATCGCCGACCACGAAGAACAGCGAGCCGAGAATCGCGACCATGTCGGCGACCAGCGTGCCCGGCAGCAGCTCCGTCAGCGCCTGGATGTTGTTGAACGACGCGGAGCGCAGCTTGAGGCGGTACGGGGTCTTCTCGCCCTTGGAGACGAGGTAGTAGCCGTTGATCCCGAGCGGGTTCTCGGTCCAGGTGTAGGTCGTGCCCTCCGGCGCCTTCAGGACCTTGGGGAGCCGCTGGTTGATCGGCCCCGGCGGCAGCTCCTCGACGCGGTCCAGGCAGGCGTCCGCGAGATCGAGGGAGTTGTGGCTCTGCTCCAGCAGACACTCGAATCGGGCCAGGCAGTCGCCCTCCTCGCGGGTGACCACCTTGAGCGTGTCGGTCAGCTCCCCGTACGCGAGATACGGCTCGTCGCGCCGCAGGTCGAAGTCGACACCGGACGCGCGGGCGATCGGCCCGGAGACGCCGTAGGCGTGCGCCGTCTCGGGTGCGAGGACGCCCACCCCCCGGGTACGGCCGCGGAAGATCTCATTGCCCAGGACCAGGTTGTCGAAGACGTCCATCCGGGAGCGGACATCGGCGACGGCCTGCCGGGCGCGGCCGAGCCAGCCGGCCGGCAGGTCCTCCTTGAGGCCGCCGACGCGGTTGAACATGTAGTGCATCCGGCCGCCGGAGATCTCCTCCATGACGTTCTGGAGTTCTTCGCGCTCGCGGAAGGCGTAGAAGACGGGCGTGATGCCGCCCAGCTCCAGCGGGTACGAGCCGAGGAACATCAGATGGTTGAGGAGGCGGTTCAGCTCGGCGAGGAGCGTACGGGTCCACACGGCACGCTCGGGGACCTCCATGCCCAGCATCCGCTCGACGCCCATGACCACGCCCAGCTCGTTGGAGAAGGCCGACAGCCAGTCGTGACGGTTGGCGAGCATGATGATCTGGCGGTAGTCGCGCGCCTCGAAGAGCTTCTCGGCGCCGCGGTGCATATAGCCGATCACCGGCTCGGCGTGCTGGATGCGCTCGCCGTCCAGGACGAGGCGCAGCCGCAGCACGCCGTGCGTGGACGGGTGCTGAGGGCCGATGTTGAGCACCATGTCGGTGCTCTCGGCCGCCCCGCCGATGCCGACAGTCGTCTCCTGCACGGCTGCCCGTCGCCGACTCTCCGTCGTATCCGTCATGGGGACAGTGTCGCAGGAGGCGGGGGAGGCGTCGGCGGACGGGCCCGCTCCCCGGTGGACGGCCTGCTCCTCGGGGCGTGAGCGGGCCGGATGGTCATGGTGTGAGCAGGCCCGATGCTCAGTGTGTGAGCAGGCCCGAGCACGCCTCGCCCACCGGCTCCAGGAGCCAGCCGAAGCCTCCGAGGCCCGCCGGGTCGGTCAGCTCCGCCGCCGCGCCGGCCGAGCCGAGGGCCCGTACGTACGCGGCCGGGTCGCTGGAGGCGAGAGTGAGTGGCGGGCGCCGGCCGGAGATGCCGAGGGTGCGCAGCGCCGCGCGCTGGGTCAGCAGCTCGGCCGACGGCCCGGCGCACGCGTCCAGCGCGACATGCGCCGTGATGTCGCAGCTGCCGTCCGGGACGGGATGCACCTCGCGGCCCTCGCGGAAACCGGTGAGCGTGCCGAAGAGCGGCCGGTCGGCGCGGTCGTGCGCGTAATCGGCGGCGACGGCGAGTCCGGCGCGCAGCGTACGGACGGCCCGCGCCCAGGCGGCGTCGCGCGGTCGGCCGATCTCGGCGCGCAGGCCCGGGGACGGGGCGGGGACATGGGCGGGGGCGGCGAGGGTGGGACCGGGCGCAGTGGCGGCGGGGATGTGCGGGGCGTCCGGGGCAGCAGTGGTGCCCGGGGCGGCCAGCGGCGGCGTCCACCACCGGCGCAGCCACTCCGCGTCCGCGCCGTCGACCGGTTCGCCCAGCCGTTCCATGCCGTCGGTGCGTACGAGAACCCGGCGCGGCACGCCGTCCGCGTCCGTCTCGACGACGTCGACCGGCACATTGTCCAGCCACTCATTCGCGAACAGCAGGCCGGTGAGCGTCCCCGGGGCGGGCAGCTCGGCCCGCCAGTCGATGCGCGGATCCAGGCCCTCGGGGCGCGCGGCGCGCTCGACGGCGTACGGACGCACCCGCGCGCCCACCGCTTCGGGCAGCGCGGCCAGCACACCGGTCAGCAGCTCGCCGCGCCCCGCGCCCACATCGACGAGGGCCAGCTCATCCGGGTGGCCCAATGCCGTGTCGACGCGTCGGAGCAGCGCGGCGACGGCCTCCGCGTAGAGGGGGGAGACGTGCACGGAGGTACGGAAGTGGCCGGCGGGGCCCGGCCCACCGGGACGGGTGTAGAAGCCGTCCGGACCGTACAGCGCCCGCTCCGTCGCCTCCCGCCAGCCGCACCACTCGTCCGTTGACCACTCGTCCGTGGACCACTCGTTCGTCACGCGCACCACGGTACGGGCGGACGGGGCACGGCCCCGGGGGCAGGGGCCGGTCTCGGCCCGGCCTCGGCACACCCGACACGTCGGCGCAGCCCGAGGCCAGCAGAATGGCGCACATGGTCTCCACCTTGGGGAGTACGCCCGGCGCACAGGATCGCTCCTCCGGTTGACCCGTACACCTATCCGGCCTGCCTACGCTGGGTTACGTGCAGCGCCTCTACGACTTCCTCCGCAGGCACCCGACAGGAGTGGACACCTTCTGGGCCGTCCTCCTGCTCGGGTTCACCAGTCTGTGGATCACGTCGGACTACAGCGGCGTCCAGCTGATCGCCGCCGCGTTCTTCACGGTCGGCCTCTGCCTCGTGATAGCGCTGCGCCGCAAGGCCCCCGTGAAGATGCTGCTGCTGACGGCCGCCATCGGCGTGGGCCAACTGATCTTCGCCATCCCGGCCAACTCGGGCGACTTCGCGATGTTCGTGATCACTTACACCGTCGCCTCCAGCCCCTCCACCCCCCGCTGGGCCTCCCGCTGTGCCCTCGCCGGCGCCCTCGTCGGCCCTTCCCTGTCGCTGTTGCGCGTCACAAGGGATTTCGACGGCCGGCCGGTGTGGGAAATGCTCTTCTTCACCGGGCTCCTCACCGTGCCCTTCGTCCTCGCCTGGGTCCTCGGCGACTCCGTCCGCACCCGCCGCGCCTACTGGGCGCAGCTGGAGGAGAAGGCCGCCCGGCTGGAGAAGGAGCGCGAGGCCCAGTCCCAGATCGCGGTTGCCGCCGAGCGCGCCCGGATCGCCCGCGAGCTGCATGACGTCGTCGCGCACAACGTCTCCGTGATGGTCGTGCAGGCGGACGGCGCCGCGTACGTCCTCGACGCCGCTCCGGACCAGACCCGGCAGGCGCTGGAGACGATCTCCGGCACGGGGCGGCAGGCGCTGGCCGAAATGCGCCGGCTGCTGGGCGTGCTGCGCACCGGCGAACAGCCCGAGAGCGGCGAATACGTACCGCAGCCGGGCGTCGAGCAGCTCGCCGAGCTCATCGACCAGGTGCGGGGCGCGGGACTGCCGGTGGACTTCCGGGTGGAGGGCGAGCCGCGGCCGCTGCCCAGCAGCGTCGAACTCACCGCGTACCGCATCGTGCAGGAAGCGCTCACCAACACCCGTAAGCACGGCGGCCCGGACGTCGGCGCGACCGTCCGGCTCTCCTACAAGGCCGACGAACTCGATCTGCTCGTCGAGGACGACGGGCGGGGCGCGCAGCACGAGCTCTACGAGGAGGGCGGCGCGGACGGCCTCGGACACGGCCTGATCGGGATGCGCGAACGGGTCGGCATGGTCGGCGGCAGCCTGGAGGCGGGGCCGCGGCCGGGCGGCGGCTTCCGGATCGGGGCGGTGCTGCCGCTCAAACCGGCGCGGTGAGGTCATCGCCCGCCCCTCCGGTCCGGTCCCTGCCATCCGCCGTGTCCGTCCCGCTCGTCCCACTCGCCTGGCTCGCCTCGCTCGTCCCTCCCGCTCCGTACGCTGTAGCCCCACACCTGAAGGGATCCCCCTGCCATGACCATCCGAGTGATGCTCGTCGACGACCAGGCACTGCTCCGTACCGGCTTCCGGATGGTGCTCGCCGCGCAGCCCGACATGGAGGTCGTCGCGGAGGCGGGCGACGGCGTACAGGCGCTGGAGGTGCTGCGCTCCACCCAGGTCGACGTGATCCTCATGGACGTCCGGATGCCGCATCTGGACGGGGTGGAGGCCACCCGGCGGATCTGTGAGGGCGGGCAGAAGGAGGGGGCACCGAAGGTCCTCATCCTGACCACCTTCGACCTCGACGAATACGCTTTCTCCGCGCTGAAGGCCGGGGCCAGCGGCTTTATGCTCAAGGACGTGCCGCCGAGCGAACTGCTCGCCGCGATCCGGGCGGTGGAGAGCGGCGACGCGGTCGTCGCGCCGTCCACCACCCGCCGGCTGCTGGACCGCTTCTCGCCGATGCTGCCGGCCACCTCCGCCGAGCCGGTGCGCCCCGAGCTGGAACGGCTGACGGACCGCGAGCGGGAGGTGCTGCTGCTCGTCGCGCAGGGCCTGTCGAACGGCGAGATCGCGGCGCGGCTGGTGCTCTCCGAGGCCACGGTGAAGACCCATGTGGGGCGGATCCTGACGAAGTTGAGCCTGCGGGACCGGGTCCAGGCGGTGGTGCTCGCGTACGAGACGGGGCTGGTGCGGGCCGGGGGTACGGGGGCGTAGCCGGTCGGGGCAGGAGGCTCCTCTCAGCGCAGGATGCCCTCAAGTCTCAGCGCAAAATGCCCTCAAGGAAGTCGCTGCCCAGCCTGGCCACCACCAGGAGGTCCAGCTGGTGCAGCACATACCGCCCACGCCGTCGAGTCTGGAGCAGCCCCGCCTTCTTGAGAATCGCGAGATGACGGGAGACCTCCGGCGCGCTGATGCCGTTGGCCCTGGCCAACTCGCCGGTGGTGTGGGCGGTTCGCGCCAGGCTGCGGCAGATCCGGATCCGCATCGGGTGGGCCAGCGCGGTCAGCCGGCTCTCCAGCAGTTCCACCGAGGGCGGGTCGGACATCTCGGGCGCCGCGACGGGGTAGGTGATCACCGGCCGCCAGCCGCGCGCGTGCAGCGCCAGCAGATGCGGCCAGCCGAAGGAGGACGGTACGAGCGTGACACCCGGGCCGACCGCAGGGTCACCAGCCGTGGTGTGGCCATGGGCCATCTTGTCGATGACGATGCGGGACCGCTCCTCGTCCAGCGACACCGCGGGCGACACCTCTGCCAGCGCCTCCGCCAGCCCCTTGCGGCGCAGCATCTCCGTCTTGTGCCGGGCGTCGGTGGCCAGTTGCACCCCTACGCGCTGCCAGACGTCCGCGAAGAAGGCCTGCTCGCAGTCCTCGAACAGCCGGCGGATCCAGGCGCGTACGCCGGGCGGGTCGGCGAGCAGCCGACGGGCGAAGTCCGCCTGGCGTGGGCCGCGGACGGTGGCCCGCTCCAGCGCCTGCTCCCGGGCGCGGGCGTCGACCAGCGGCGACGGGCCGCCCTCGCAGTAGGAACTGGAACAGGAGATCTCCAGCGCCGCCCCCACATACCGCTCGTCGTCCAGCCGGTCCATCAGGTCCAGGTCCTCCGCGAGCGTCGTACCCGGCTGCCCGGCGCGCTCCGGGAGCGCGGCGAACGCGAAGGTGATGTCGGAGAACGTCGAACCCCAGAGGAAGACCGCCTCGTGCAGCCGCTCGGCGAGATCGGGCTTGAGGGCGGCGGAGGTCGCGGTGGTCCAGCCGTGCAGACCGGGGTGGTGCGCGGGTTCGGCGAGGGTGTGCAGGGCGAAGCCCAGTTCGGCCAGTGGCGAGGGGCTGAAGACGATCCGCTCGCGGGGCAGCCCCGTGATATCGATCCACACACTCATGAAGCCGCCCCGTTCCCTTCAGGCGCCGGCCGCGCCTCGTCCACGTCCCTGAGAGTCCATCATGCGCACGCCCCCGACCTGCGACGACATCGATTGACTGCTCTCGTCAATCGACGGGCCACGAGCGGTGGGAACGCCGCAGGCTGACTGCCATGAACGCATCCCAGCAGCACATGATCGACGCCTACCGCGCCGCCCAACACGGCGAAGCAGCCCCCATCCTGCCGGGCACCGGCACCGTCACGACCGCCCGGGAGATCCGTGAGTGGCGACGCTTCCGGGCCGTCGTCACGGCGCCGTCCGACCGACTTACGGGGCGCATGGGGCGCGCTGTACGCCGGATGACGGCGGCCTTGGGCCGCGTCCAGGAGGCGAACGCCCGGTGCCGATAGAACCCGGGCGTCAGCCGTGAGGCTCAGCTGTGAGGCTCAGGAAATTCGGCGCCCCATCTTCGCCGACCGCCGGTTGTAGCCCTTGGTGTCCCACCACTCTTCCAGCAGAGCGCGGACCAGGTGAACGAGTTGCCGGAGCCGTTCAGGGTCGGGCGCGGCGGAAGTGAAAACGTCCGCAAAGGACTTGTCGTCCCAGAGCAGAGTGAACACCCAGCGCTCGTCTTGCCGGCCTCTGCGCTCCACGGTGAGCTGGTAGGTCAACGTCACGCTGCGGTCCGGGTGATGGCCGACGGAGAGGTCAGCGATGGCGAATCTGACCTCCCCGTCACCTGTGGTGTATGAGCGCGCCAACGCACGCTCGGCCGGAGTCCGTTCCGACATGGACACCACCTGTTTCTTCTCCTCATGAGCTGGAGAACGGGTTCGTGAACCCCCGTTCTAGCACTCGACGTCTAGCACTCGACGTCTAGCACTTGGCGGCGCCGCGTGCCGTGGTCACGTTGTACGCGGTGAGGAGGTCGTTGGTTCCCGCGGGCGTGCCGATGATGGTGCGGAACTTCTCATACGACGGGCACGTCTGGGTGTAGGTGGAGTAGCCGCCACGGCCATTGGGCTGGCCCGACCAGATAGCGGCGCGGATCTTACGGTCCATCGTGCTGTTCCAGCCGTGACGCAGCTTGATGTGCTTCCATCCCCACGTCTTGGTTCCGCAGCGGAGGGTGTACTTGCCGGGCCCCCGGTAGTACGTACGCACGATGTAGTTCCGGCTGTGGCTCCGGCACGTCGCGTCGATGCTGCTGACGTCGGCGCTGCTGGCATCGACGTTGCTGACACCGACGTTCTCGGCACCGGCCCGCTGAGCGGTCACGCCGTTCGAAGAGGGCGCGGCGGCCGCGGAGCCGGACGCCGGAATCACCAGAGCCGACGCGGCTACGGCGGTGGCCAGCGCCGCTTTCACGGCACGGGAAGCGGTAGAGCGCATGTGTTCCCCCAATGAAGAACCCCCGTGGTCAGGGGGGATTCAACCCCCGTCTGAACAGGGGGAGTTGAAGTGTCCGGCCTCTCACTCAAGGCTGTGGCAAGACGGCACCACATCTGGCCGTATGGGGTCAAGGGGTAGGGCGGGGGCGCCAGTTGTGCTCAGGAGGGGAGGTCCCCGCCCTTGACAGCGGCGACGAAGGGCGACCAGTTGGCGGCTGGGAAGACCAGCGCGGGGCCGCGCGGGCCCTCCTGCCAGAGCACCGTTGTCATACTTGGTTGGCCCTGGCTGGTAATGGACCAAACCAACGCGCGAAATCGATCTCCATCAAGGGCCAGGGCCTGAACTGGTGCTCAGCGCCGGTCAAGGTCACCTCCTGGCCGCCCCATCACGCGCCGCGGCGCCCCTCTCCCCGTCCTGTGGGGCGGGGCGCCGCTGGCGGGGCCGCTACGACGTCACCCCGCAACCCGCCCCAAGAAGTCCCCCAGTGCGGTCCGTATGTCCTCGGCCGTCCAGTGCATCGCGGATGAGCCGACCGACACCTCTGTCGTCGACAGTCCGAGGGGGCCTTCCTCGAACCATTTGCGGAACAGCGTCGTCCGTGTCTCCTCCGCCTGGCGCACTCCGGCCTCGTTCAGTACCTCGGCCGGGTAGGGCAGCCACAACTGGAACTCGTGGGTGTGCGGCACCTCCGGGTACACCCTGAACCACGGCACCCCGGCCTCGGCCAGGCCGTCCCGTATCGCCTGTGCGACGACCTTCGCGTGCGCCACGTACTCCGGTAGCCGTGGCAGCTCGCGGTCCAGCCCGGCGAGCGCGGCCAGCGCCATCGGCCACTGCTGGAACAGCTGCCCGCCATACCGGTGCCGCCAGGCCCGCGCCTCCTCGACGAAGTCCTCGGTGCCCGCCAGCGCGGCGCCCGCTATCCCGTCCAGCGACTTGTAGTAGGAGACGTACACGCTGTCCGCGAGGGCGGCTATCTCCGGGAGCGAACGGCCGAAGTGCGGGCCGCACTCCCATATCCGCGCCCCGTCGAAATGCACCATCGCGTCGTGGTCCCGCGCCGCCTCCACGACGGCCGTCAGATCGTCCCACTCCGGGAGGACGAAACCGGCGTCACGCAGGGGCAGTTCAAGGGCGAGGGTGCCGAAGGGCTCCTGAAGGCCGTGTATCTCCGCTGCGGTCGGCAGTCGTGGTTCGGTCGTCGGATGAACCATGCGCAGCCCGCTGACCACCGCGTACGCATCGCGCTCATGGACTTCCAGGTGCGACATCGGGTGCCCGGCGACCGTCGCGTTGCCCGTACGCCCCGCCCAGCAGCGCAGTGCCACCTGCTGCGCCATCGTGCCGGTCGGGAAGAAGGCGGCGGCCTCGGTGCCCAGGACATCGGCGGTCCGGCGCTCCAGCTCGCCGACTACGCCGTCCTCGTTGCCGTACATATCCAGCCAGCTGTCCAGGTCGTAGGCGCCAGGGGCGTCGGCCACCAGCCGGCTCAGCCGCTCGCGGACCGTCTCGCCCGACGGGCCGCCCGTCAGCATCCGCTTCGAGCCGTGCCACGCGGCGAGCAGCCGCGCCCGGTCGACGGGGGCGCCGCCCGGATCCGCCGCACCCTCGTTTCCCCCGCCGTCCCCGCTTCCTCCGCTTCCCATGCTTCCCCCGTTCAGCTCGCTGTCGCCCTTACCGCGCCCCTGCTCCTGCGTCTGCCCGCTCTCGTCCAAGGCCCCCACCGTTACTTCCGCCCGCGCCGACACATCGATCATGGCTCACCTCCGCGCGGACCCGCCAGCCCTGTGGATAACTCTCGGAAGTGGGCGGGAAAAGGGCGGAAGAGGAGGGATACGCACGCCCGGGAGAGGCCCGTCTCACCCTCCGTACAGCGCAGAAGTCCGCCGGAAACACTCGCGTAGCATGGCGATGAATCGTCCGGTACCCCCCGCGGACTGGAACGGAAGGCCATCGCCGCGTGAACGCAAACCCACCCATCGAGGCCCAGGACCGCCCCGCCCGGCTCACTGTCGGAGTCGTCGGCGCAGGTCGTGTCGGGCCTGCCCTCGCTGCGTCGCTGCAGCTCGCGGGGCACCGCCCGGTTGCCGTCTCCGGAGTCTCCGACGCCTCCGTACGCCGGGCCGCCGCGCTGCTGCCCGACGTCCCGCTGGTCTCCCCCGCCGAGGTCCTCGTGCGCGCCGATCTCGTCTTGCTGACCGTCCCCGACGACGCCCTCGCCGGCCTGGTGAGCGGCCTCGCGGAGACCGGCGCCGTGCGGCCCGGCCAGCTGCTGGTGCACACCTCCGGGCGCTTCGGGACCGCGGTGCTGGACCCGGCCACCCGCGCCGGCGCCCTGCCGCTCGCGCTGCACCCGGCCATGACGTTCACCGGCACCCAGGTGGACGTCCAGCGGCTGGCGGGCTGCTCGTTCGGTGTGACCGCGCCCGACGAACTGCGGATGGCCGCCGAGGCGCTGGTCATCGAGATGGGCGGGGAGCCCGAGTGGATCGCGGAAGCGGCCCGTCCGCTCTATCACGCGGCCCTCGCCATCGGCGCGAACCACCTGGTCACGCTGGTCGCCCAGTCGATGGAGCTGCTGCGCGAGGCCGGTGTCGGGGCTCCGGACCGGATGCTCGGCCCGCTGCTCGGCGCGGCCCTGGACAATGCGCTGCGGTCCGGCGACGCCGCCCTGACCGGCCCGGTCGCGCGCGGCGACGCGGGCACCGTCGCCGCCCATATCGCGGAGCTGCGCAAGCACGCTCCGCAGAGCGTCGCCGGATATCTCGCCATGGCCCGTACGACCGCGGACCGGGCGCTGGCCCATGGCCTGCTCAAGCCGGAACTGGCCGAGGATCTGCTGGGTGTCCTCGCCCATGTGCCCAATGCGTCCGATGTGTCCGCGGCGCCCGAGGTGCTCGATGCACCAGAAGCCTCTGAGGGGACTCCTGACGCGCCTGACGGGACTCCTGACGAGGCTCCTGACGGGACGCGTGACGACGGCGGACAGGATGCGCCCGACACCCGCGCCCCCGACCCCGAAACCCCCCAGACCCCGGACGACACCCCCGACTCGGGCCCCCAGGGAGGCGACCGATGACCACCCCGCCCCCGCACGCCCACCCGGCCCCGGGATCGCCGCCGCCCACGTCCCCGCCCCCACCCATCCGGCTCGTGCACACCGCCGCCGCCCTGCGTGACCTGCCGCACCGCAGCGGCCGGCGTGCGGTCGTCATGACCATGGGCGCGCTGCACGAGGGCCACGCCACCTTGATCCGCGCGGCCCGTGCCCGGGCCGGGCGACAGGGCCAGGTCGTGGTCACCGTCTTCGTCAATCCGCTCCAGTTCGGCCCCGCCGAGGACCTCGACCGCTACCCGCGCACCCTGGACGCCGATGTCGTGCTGGCCGGCGAGGCGGGCGCGGACGTCGTCTTCGCGCCGTCCGTCGACGAGGTCTACCCGGGCGGCCGGCCGCAGATCGGGATCGCCGCGGGCCCCATGGGCACCCTCCTGGAAGGCGCCAGCCGCCCCGGGCACTTCGACGGCGTGCTGACCGTCGTCGCCAAGCTGCTGCACCTCACCGCGCCGGACGTCGCGTTCTTCGGGCAGAAGGACGCCCAGCAGCTCGCCGTCATCACCCGGATGGCCGCCGACCTCAACTTCCCCGTCGAGATCGTCGGCGTCCCCACGGTCCGCGAGGACGACGGACTGGCCCTCTCCAGCCGTAACCGCTACCTCTCCGCCGCCGAGCGGCGCACCGCGCTCGCGCTGTCCGCGGCGCTCTTCGCGGCCCGCGACCGGCTCACCGCCGAGGAAGCGCTGCGCGCCCGCGCCGCTTCCAGCGGGCAGGCCGCGCAGCGCCGTTCCGCGGCGCTGGCCGCCCTCGGCGAGGACCGGGCCGCCGCCGACGCGCACGCCGTCGCCTATGCCGCCGCCGCGCTGCCGCACGGCCCGTCCGCGGCGCGCTCCGCGGCCCACGCGGTCCTCGACGACGCCACCCGCCTCGACCCGCCGCTCGAACTCGACTACCTGGCCCTGGTCGACCCGTCCGACTTCACCGAGATCCCGGACGGGTACGAGGGCGAGGCGGTCCTCGCGGTCGCTGCCAAGGTCGGCACCACCCGCCTCATCGACAACATCCGCCTCACCTTCGGCCGCCAAGCCGCCCCCGGGACGACGGCGCCCCACGGGAGCGCAGCCACCCCCGCCACCCACACCGACCCCCAAGGCCCCCTCGGAGCGACCCGATGACCGCCACTGGACCAGGTGCCGACCCCGGCACCACCGGCATACGCCTGACCGCCCCCGCCCCCGGCTGGTCCATCGATGCGGATGTCGTCGTCGTGGGCTCCGGGGTGGCCGGCCTGACCGCCGCCCTGCGCTGCGCCGCCGCCGGCCGCAGGACCGTCGTCGTCACCAAGGCCCGCCTCGACGACGGCTCCACCCGGTGGGCGCAGGGCGGCATCGCGGCGGCCCTCGGCGACGGCGACACCCCCGAGCAGCACCTGGAAGACACCCTCGTCGCGGGCGCCGGACTGTGCGACGAGGCGGCCGTACGGGCCCTCGTCACCGAAGGCCCGGCCGCCGTCCACCGGCTGATCGGCAGCGGCGCCCGCTTCGACACCGCACCCGGCACCGACCGGATAGCGCTCACCCGTGAGGGCGGCCACCACCGCAGCCGCATCGCGCACGCCGGCGGCGACGCCACCGGGGCCGAGATCACCCGCGCGCTCGTCGAGGCGGTCCGCGCCGCGGGACTGCGCACCATCGAGCACGCGCTCGTCCTCGACCTCCTCACCGACACCGAGGGCCGTACGTCCGGCGTCACCCTGCATGTGATGGGGGAGGGCCAGCACGACGGCGTCGGTGCGGTACACGCCCCGGCGGTCGTCCTGGCCACCGGCGGCATGGGGCAGGTCTTCTCCGCGACCACCAACCCGGCCGTCTCCACCGGCGACGGGGTGGCCCTCGCGCTGCGCGCCGGCGCCGAGATCTCCGACCTGGAATTCGTCCAATTCCACCCCACCGTCCTGTATTTGGGGCCGGACGCGGAGGGCCAGCAGCCGCTGATCTCCGAAGCGGTACGGGGCGAGGGCGCCCATCTCGTCGACGCCGACGGCATCCGCTTCATGGCCGGGCAGCATGAACTCGCCGAGCTCGCCCCGCGCGACATCGTCGCCAAGGCGATCATGCGCCGCGCGCACGAACAGGGCACCGAGCACATGTACTTGGACGCCCGGCACTTCGGCGCCCAGATGTGGGAAAACCGCTTCCCGACCATCCTCGCCGCCTGCCGCGCCCACGGCATCGACCCGGTCACCGAGCCCATACCGGTCGCCCCGGCCGCGCACTACGCCTCCGGCGGCGTACGCACCGACCTGCACGGCCGGACGACCGTGCCCGGCCTCTACGCCTGCGGCGAGGTCGCCTGCACCGGTGTCCACGGCGCCAACCGGCTCGCCTCCAACTCCCTCTTGGAGGGCCTGGTGTTCGCGGAGCGGATCGCCGCGGACATCGCCGCGGGGCCCGTACGGCGGCCTGGGGAACCCCGGCTGCCCGAGGGGCCGCCCGTACCGCTGCTCGCGCCGGAGGCCCGGTTCGAGATCCAGCGGATCATGACCGCGGGCGCCGGCGTGCTGCGCTCCGACGCGAGCCTGTCGGAGGCGTCCGCAGCGCTGATCCGGATGACCGCCCGGGCCCGCGCCGAGTCCGATGAGGGCAAGGCCGCCGAGCCCGGCGTGGAAGCATGGGAGGCCACGAACCTCCTGCTGGTCGCAAGGGTCCTGGTCTCCAGCGCCCGCCGGCGTGCGGAGACCCGTGGCTGCCACTGGCGCGAGGACCACCCCGACCGGGACGACCCGGTCTGGCAGCGCCACACCCTGATCACCCACCGTCCGGCGCACTCTCTGGTCCACAGAGCCACGGACTCCGCCGACTTTCCCGCCCTCTACCCCGATACGGAGCCGACCCCGTGAGCAGCACCTCCGACGACCTCCCCCTCCTCCAGATCGGCGGGCCCTCGAACGCCCCCAGTGGCGGCGGCTGCGGCGACGCCTGTGGCTGCGGCGCCGATGACGCGACGTACGAGCTGGACCCGCTGACCTGCGGCCTGGACCCCGATCTGGCCGCGCTCCTGGTGGCCGCCGGGCTCGACCCCGTCCAGGTCGAGGACATCGCGCACCTCGCCGTCGAGGAGGACCTCGACCAGGGCGTGGACGTCACGACCGTGGCGACCATCCCCGAAGACGCGGTGGCGACCGGCGACTTCACGGCCCGCGAGGCCGGTACGGTCGCCGGGCTGCGGATCGCCGAGGCGGTGCTGTCCATCGTGTGCACCGACGAGTTCGCGGTGGAACGGCACGTCGAGGACGGCGACCGGATCGTCGCCGGCCAGAAACTGCTGTCCGTCACCACCCGCACCCGCGATCTGCTCACCGCCGAGCGCAGCGCGCTGAACATCCTGTGCCGGCTGTCGGGCATCGCGACGGCGACCCGGGAGTGGGCCGACACCCTTGAGGGCACCAAGGCCAGGGTCCGGGACACCCGCAAGACCACTCCGGGGCTGCGCTCCCTGGAGAAGTTCGCGGTGCGCTGCGGCGGCGGCGTCAACCACCGGATGTCGCTGTCCGACGCGGCGCTGATCAAGGACAACCATGTCGTCGCGGCGGGTGGCGTCGCCGCGGCGTTCACGGCCGTACGGGACGGGTTCCCCGGGGTGGCGATCGAGGTGGAGGTGGACCGGCTCGACCAGATCCCGCCGATCCTCGCCGAGGGCGCCGATCTGATCCTGCTGGACAACTTCACGCCGGAGCAGACCCGGGAGGCCGTGGACCTGGTCGCGGGCCGCGCGATGCTGGAGTCCTCCGGCCGCCTCACCCTCGCCAACGCCCGCGCGTACGCCGAGACCGGCGTGGACTACCTGGCCGTGGGTGCGCTCACGCACTCCTCCCCGATCCTCGACATCGGCCTCGACCTGCGCGAGGACGAGGCTGAGGACGAGGACCGCGCGGTGCCGGCCACCGACGACGACGGGCACGAGGGCCGCTGACCGCCATGCTGCTGACCATCGACGTAGGCAACACCCACACCGTCCTCGGCCTCTTCGACGGCGAGGAGATCGTCGAGCACTGGCGGATCTCCACCGACGCCCGCCGCACCGCGGACGAGCTGGCCGTCCTCCTCCAGGGCCTGATGGGGATGCACCCGCTGCTCGGCGAGGAGCTGGGCGACGGCATCGAGGGCATCGCCATCTGCTCCACCGTCCCCTCCGTCCTGCACGAGCTGCGCGAGGTCACCCGCCGCTACTACGGGGACGTCCCCGCGGTCCTGGTGGAGCCGGGCGTCAAGACGGGCGTGCCGATCCTCATGGACAACCCGAAGGAGGTCGGCGCCGACCGGATCATCAACGCCCTGGCGGCGGTCGAGCTGTACGGCGGGCCCGCGGTGGTCGTCGACTTCGGTACGGCCACCACCTTCGACGCGGTCAGCGCGCGCGGCGAGTACGTCGGCGGCGTGATCGCGCCGGGCATCGAGATCTCGGTGGAGGCGCTGGGCGTCAAGGGCGCCCAGCTCCGCAAGATCGAGCTGGCCCGGCCGCGCAGCGTCATCGGCAAGAACACCGTCGAGGCGATGCAGTCCGGCATCCTCTACGGCTTCGCGGGCCAGGTCGACGGCGTGGTGCAGCGGATGGCGCGGGAGCTGGCCGAGGACCCGGACGACGTGACCGTGATCGCCACCGGCGGGCTGGCCCCGATGGTGCTGGGCGAGTCCTCGGTGATCGACGAGCATGAGCCCTGGCTGACGCTCATCGGGCTGCGGCTGGTCTACGAGCGGAATATCGCCCGGTCGTGAGTGCCGTACGCGTGCGGTGGTGCGGCTTTTGACCGCGCCACCACACGTCACGCGCCACCACACACCAATTAAGCGGCTTTTGTCTGAATTGGTCGTAAAGTCGCGGCATGCCTATGCCATACGGATCCCGCGGCGGCATGGCGTTCGGCGCTGAAGAGTTGCGTGTCCTCCGTCGCGCCCTCGCCCATGCCTTGCAGTCGACGTCCCACCCCGCCCCGCTGGGCACCCTCGGCCCGGACGGGTCGGACGACATCCAGGACTACCTCCGGCTGGCCGAGGCGGTGGACGAGGCGGTCCGCGAAGGCGGCCGGCTGCGCGCCTTCCTGCACGCCGACCTCGCCCGCTACCGCGACGCCCTGCCCGGCTCGGCCGCCGGCTACCTCGTACAGCTCCGGGAGGCCCTGAGGGCCGGCTACGTCCCCGGCCCCGCCGACCTCGCCGCCCTGCGCGACCTGGGCGCGCGGAGCACCAGGGTGCCCGAGAGGGCCCGCCGTGCCGCACTGCTCCGCCGCTGCGAGCAGCTCGCCGAGCGCTCGCAGCGCACACGGCTGCGCGCGCTGCCCGGCGGCCGCTCGGCGCGTGAACCGGAGCGTGAGCGGGAGGGAGAGCCGGAGCCGCAACCGGAGCCGCGGCCCACGCGGGAGCCCCAGCCGAAGGGCCCGCGGCCGGACCGCCCGATCCCCACACCCGGCGAGGTGTTCCCACCCCGCCGCAAACCCGCCCCGCCCCCCGAGAGCCGCACCGCCTGAGCGCTGCGTACCCTGACTGCGTACTCTCGGAGGCTCACGCCCTTTAAGGAGGCCCCACGCCCATGGATTACATCGCAGCGCTGCTTCCGCCCGTAGTGATGGCCGTGGCCTTCATCGCCCTGATCGTGACGATCGTCAAGAGCCAGGGCGGCGAGAACAAAACCAAGGAAGACGCCGCCGTGGATGCCGCACTCGGCCGCGCCGACTCGGTCCGCCAGGAACCCACCGCACGCCGAGTCTGATCGGCTCATCGCCCGCAGCCTATTCATGCGGCATGTGCGCACCGTACGACCCGGGATTGCCCATCTCGGGTCGTACATCCTTTTTCCGGCGTAAACGCAACGAGATCAACCGGCATTCGCGACATCTCCCACTATTGTTCTTAGTGTGCCGAGAGCCTTGGGTGATCTGGAAGACGCGGTGATGACGCGGGTCTGGGAGTGGAACCGCCCGGTCACCGTTCGAGAAGTCCTGGAAGATCTGCAGAAGGAACGGTCGATCGCCTACACGACGGTGATGACCGTATTGGACAACCTGCATCAGAAGGGCTGGGTGCGCCGTGAAGCAGAAGGCCGCGCCTATCGATATGAGGCGGTCTCCACTCGCGCCGCCTACTCGGCCGCACTGATGAACGAAGCATGGTCCACCAGTGACAACCCCGCCGCCGCTCTTGTGGCCTTCTTCGGCATGATGTCGCCGGAACAACGACAAGCTCTGCGGGATGCCGTACGGATGGTTCAAGTCGATGAACCGCCGGAAGCGGACGATCCCGCGGAAGTCGGTGAACGGGAACCCGCACCGGAAGCGGAACCGGAAGCCGCATCCGCCGAAGGGGAAGAACCCGGGGCGGGCGCCAGGGGCAAGGGGCGATAGCGTCCGGACATGCCTCCGCATTCAAAAGGCCTCACCGTCCGCCGTGCCAGGACCAGCGATGTACCGGCCGTACGCCGCCTCATCGACGCCTACTCACGCGACGGGATCCTGCTCGACAAAGCCACCGTCACGCTTTACGAGGACATCCAGGAGTTCTGGGTGGCCGAGCGCGACGAAGACGCCGAGGTGGTCGGCTGCGGGGCACTCCACGTGATGTGGGAAGACCTCGCAGAGGTGCGCACTCTCGCGGTGGATCCGCAACTGAAGGGGTCGGGAGTCGGCCACCAAGTCCTGGACAAGCTGCTGCGTACCGCGCGCTGGCTCGGAGTACGGCGCATTTTCTGTCTCACCTTCGAAGTCGACTTCTTCGTCAAGCACGGCTTCGTGGAGATCGGCGAGACTCCGGTAGACGGTGATGTCTACAGCGAGCTCCTGCGTTCCTATGACGAGGGCGTTGCCGAGTTCCTCGGTCTCGAACGAGTGAAGCCCAACACCCTGGGTAACAGTCGCATGCTTCTGCACCTGTGATCAGCGTTCTATGTCCGAATCGCTCCCCTATCTCATGGGTACGGAAGCAAGTGTTCCCCGGCCGGTGGGCAACTGAACCCTACCCAAGGGTTTGTGTTTTTCCCGGAAAAGCGGTTTGCTTTCTGTTGTAATCCGCATTCGATGAAAGGGATTCCCGGTGGCACAGAAGGTTCAGGTTCTTCTTGTCGACGACCTCGACGGCGGCGAGGCCAACGAGACCGTGACGTTCGCGCTTGACGGCAAGTCCTACGAGATCGACCTCTCCGACGGCAACGCGCAGAAGCTGCGCGAGTCTCTCGGCGAGTTCGTGAAGGCCGGCCGGAAGACCGGTGGCCGTTCCGGTGCCCGCGGCAAGGTGCGTGCGGCGTCCGGCGGCAGCCAGGACACCGCGAAGATCCGCGCATGGGCCAAGGAAAACGGCTACAACGTCAACGACCGCGGCCGCGTCCCCGCCGACATTCGCGAGGCATTTGAGAAGGCCAACGGCTGATCGCCGCACGCGCGATCCGATTGGGCATTACGAGCACGCAGCAGCCGGGCGCGGTGGCATTCCGTTGCTGCCGTGCTCACGAGTCGCACGAGATCGGGGGCGCCCCCACCGTCCCCGTTTCCCGCCCCGGCGGCCATGAGCTGTGGGGCGGGCAGGGAATTCGCCATCTCGCGGCCGGGCTCGGGAGGCCGCAACCATCCGGCGGCCTCCCGCGAGCCGAATCCGCAGGATGACGGCAGGTATGCCGACGGCCCGCTTGATGGCGGCGCCGTAGTGGGGAACGACGGTGCGGGCATCCGGTCTCCGGTTCCCCGCGCGGTGAGATCCGGTGCCAGCGCACCCCACTCCAGCCATTCCAGGATTCCGGGAAGTTCCTCGGCGCCGCCGGCCGCGATGAGCATGAGCAATTTCGGCCGATGAACCGTGCGTTTCCCGTCGCGTCCGGCTCGCAGCAGCGCCACCGGACCGGTGTACGGAATGCGCCGCAGTACGGCACTTCCCGCGTCGGCCGGCATCTCCAGGACGTCGAAACGCAGCCCCGTGAGCAGTTCCACCGGCTCCGTGCCGGTGGTCGGCCAGCCCAGCTCGTCCTCGTACCACCTGCGGACGGCGGCAAGAGGCGTACGGGGTCGCGGAAGGGCGCGGGCCATGCCCGGTGCAACTCCCACACACCCGTGAAGTTACGCTGGGTTGATTGGTGAATACCCAGGGTGCTCAAAGAGGGGGCGTGACAGTGCATTCGGTGGCGTGTGGATGTTCGCCCGTAGCGGATGGAAGGGCCCCGCGCCGCATGGAGTGTCAGTGGCAGCGGGTAAGACAGTCTCAGTGGGAAAAAACGGTGTGACCGCGCGTAATGCGCGCCGCTCGTACTGACGGCGGGCGGTGGACGGGCGTGTCGGCACGGCCCGCGTTCGCCATCGGCGTAGTAGCGGAGGGCGTATATGCCTGGCCTGCGGGAACATCGTCTCGCACCATCGAGTTGGAGCAGATGTCAGCTGTTCGGCAGTAACTTTCCCCGCCAGCGCGGGGGTGATCCGGACGGGTGTCGGCAGTTGGAATGAGCTGTCCCGCCCTGCGGGACTAGCATGCGGAAGGACAGGGAGGGGATCGTCCCCGATCTTTCTGACCGCTCTGAGGAGCGATTAACGATGTTCGAGAGGTTCACCGACCGTGCGCGGCGGGTTGTCGTCCTGGCTCAGGAAGAAGCCCGGATGCTCAACCACAACTACATCGGCACCGAGCACATCCTCCTGGGCCTGATCCACGAGGGTGAGGGTGTCGCCGCTAAGGCCCTGGAGAGCCTCGGGATTTCGCTCGAGGCGGTCCGCCAGCAGGTGGAGGAGATCATCGGCCAGGGCCAGCAGGCCCCGTCCGGGCACATCCCCTTCACCCCCCGTGCCAAGAAGGTCCTGGAGCTGTCGCTCCGCGAGGCCCTCCAGCTCGGCCACAACTACATCGGCACCGAGCACATCCTGCTCGGCCTGATCCGCGAGGGCGAGGGCGTCGCCGCCCAGGTCCTCGTGAAGCTGGGCGCCGATCTCAACCGGGTGCGGCAGCAGGTCATCCAGCTGCTCTCCGGCTACCAGGGCAAGGAAGCCGCCACCGCCGGCGGCCCGGCCGAGGGCACCCCCTCGACCTCGCTCGTCCTGGACCAGTTCGGCCGCAATCTCACCCAGGCCGCCCGGGAGACCAAGCTCGACCCGGTCATCGGGCGCGAGAAGGAAATCGAGCGGGTCATGCAGGTGCTGTCCCGCCGCACCAAGAACAACCCGGTCCTCATCGGCGAGCCCGGCGTCGGCAAGACGGCGGTCGTCGAGGGCCTGGCGCAGGCCATCGTCAAGGGCGAGGTGCCCGAGACCCTCAAGGACAAGCACCTCTACACCCTCGACCTCGGTGCCCTGGTCGCCGGCTCCCGCTACCGCGGTGACTTCGAAGAGCGCCTGAAGAAGGTCCTCAAGGAGATCCGCACCCGCGGCGACATCATCCTGTTCATCGACGAGCTCCACACCCTGGTGGGTGCGGGCGCCGCCGAGGGCGCGATCGACGCCGCGAGCATCCTCAAGCCCATGCTGGCGCGAGGCGAGCTGCAGACCATCGGTGCCACCACGCTCGACGAGTACCGCAAGCACCTGGAGAAGGACGCGGCCCTGGAGCGCCGCTTCCAGCCGATCCAGGTCGCGGAGCCGTCGCTGCCGCACACCATCGAGATCCTCAAGGGCCTGCGGGACCGCTACGAGGCGCACCACCGCGTGTCCATCACGGACTCCGCCCTGGTCGCCGCGGCCACCCTCGCCGACCGCTACATCTCCGACCGCTTCCTGCCGGACAAGGCGATCGACCTGATCGACGAGGCCGGCTCCCGGATGCGGATCCGCCGCATGACCGCGCCGCCGGACCTGCGCGAATTCGACGAGAAGATCGCCGATGTGCGCCGGGAGAAGGAGTCCGCGATCGACTCGCAGGACTTCGAGATGGCCGCGGGCCTGCGCGACAAGGAGAAGCAGCTCCTGGCCGCCAAGGCGAAGCGGGAGAAGGAGTGGAAGGCCGGCGACATGGACGTCGTCGCCGAGGTGGACGAGGAGCTGATCGCCGAGGTCCTGGCGACGGCCACCGGCATCCCCGTCTTCAAGCTCACCGAGGAGGAGTCCTCCCGGCTGCTGCGGATGGAAGACGAGCTGCACAAGCGCGTCATCGGCCAGAAGGACGCCATCAAGGCGCTCTCCCAGGCCATCCGCCGTACCCGTGCCGGCCTGAAGGACCCCAAGCGTCCCGGTGGCTCGTTCATCTTCGCCGGCCCGTCCGGTGTTGGTAAGACCGAGCTGTCCAAGACGCTCGCGGAGTTCCTGTTCGGCGACGAGGACGCGCTGATCTCCCTCGACATGTCGGAGTTCAGCGAGAAGCACACGGTCTCCCGGCTGTTCGGTTCGCCTCCCGGCTACGTCGGCTACGAAGAGGGCGGCCAGCTCACCGAGAAGGTGCGTCGCAAGCCGTTCTCCGTCGTGCTCTTCGACGAGGTCGAGAAGGCCCACCCGGACATCTTCAACTCGCTGCTGCAGATCCTGGAGGACGGTCGACTGACCGACTCCCAGGGCCGGGTCGTGGACTTCAAGAACACGGTCATCATCATGACGACCAACCTCGGCACCCGGGACATCTCCAAGGGCTTCAACCTCGGCTTCGCGGCCCAGGGCGACACCAAGTCCAGCTACGAGCGGATGAAGAACAAGGTCAACGAAGAGCTCAAGCAGCACTTCCGCCCCGAGTTCCTCAACCGTGTCGACGACACCGTCGTCTTCCACCAGCTGACCGAGGAAGACATCATCCAGATCGTCGACCTCATGATCGCCAAGGTGGACGAGCGGCTCAAGGACCGCGACATGGGCATCGAGCTCAGCGGCGAGGCCAAGTCGCTGCTGGCCAAGCGCGGGTACGACCCGGTGCTCGGCGCCCGTCCGCTGCGCCGGACGATCCAGCGCGAGATCGAGGACTCGCTGTCGGAGAAGATCCTCTTCAGCGAGCTGCGTCCGGGCCACATCGTGGTCGTCGATGTCGAGGGCGAAGGTGAGAGCGCCAAGTTCACCTTCCGCGGCGAGGAGAAGTCGGCCCTGCCGGACGCCCCGCCGATCGAGTCCGCGGCCGGCGGCTCGGGCCCGAACCTGAGCAAGGACGCCTAGCCAGCCGCGTAGGCATACGGCACTGCCCCGGAACCGTTTCGTACGGTTCCGGGGCAGTTCTGCGTGACGGGGTGGTTCCGTGTGAAGGCCCGTATCGATCCGTGTGAAGCCCCGTATCAAGGGGCCGCTCCGGCTCACCGGCCGGTCCACTACAGCTGGATGACGCGGATGCCGTCGGGGACACCGGTCACCGGGGGAATCCGGTTGCCGATCCTGAGGGTGTCGAGCTTCGGGAACGCGGACAGCCACTCCATGGAGACGCCCAGGTCATAGGCGAGCCACAGCCGGGTCAGGCCATCGGCCGGGGCGATGCCCTCGATCAGCTGGCCGGGGGTGAAGGGCCCGGCGATCTGCAGATGGGGCCGGCCGCCGAGGCGGCGTAGGGCGTGCAGTTCCTCCAGGTCGGAGACCGGGAAGTACAGTTCGGCCGGTTCGAGGTGGGCGATGATCTCGCGGGCGTAGCGGGCGGTGTCATAGCGCCGCCAGGCCCCCGCGAGCTGCGCCCGTACGTCGTGGTGCGCGCGGTCCCGCAGGCCCGTCAGATAGTCGATGGCCATGTCGTCGGCGATGGAGGTGGCGGTGATGGCGAGGAGGCAGGCCTCGTCGTCGGAGACATCCGCCGGGTCCGGCAGCATCTCCAGCACGATCGGCCCGATCCAGCCCAGGGTGCGGGCGGCGGACGGGGTGCTGGGGCGCACCATGTCGCGGGTGAAGCGCTGGACGCGGGCGCGGACCGCGGGGTCCAGCTCGCTGGCGTGTTCCAGGCAGGCGGCCGCGAGCAGCTTGCGGTGCCGGGCCTCGGCGGCCCGTACGCCGGGGTGCGGGGCGAGCAGGCCGTCCAGGAGGGCCGCGCACTCGTCGGGGCGGGCCAGCGCCACGGCCATCCGGATGACGTCCTCCCAGTCGTCGTGGTGGGCGTGGTCGAGGAGCAGCCCGAAGTCGTGCCGCTGAACGGTGGCGCGGGCGGAGAGATAGTCCTGGAAGGTGCGGTGCACGAAGTCGACGGTGCCGGGGGTGGGCTCGCGCAGCAGGCCGGTGCGGTTGAGGAGATGCCGGTAGACGTCCTTGGGGCCGCCCTGCCGGGCCGCGTCCGGGATGGCGGGCAGATGCTCGGCGAGCGTGTCGATCGCGACGTCCTGGTCCATCTCGGAGCGGCCGTTGATCAGCATCCAGTGGGCGAGTTTCTGCAGCAGCTGGATCTTGGGCTGCCGGGGCAGATCGACGCCGTCGGTGGGGACCATCGCCCGCTCCCGGTCGCGGCGCTCCAGCAGCATGGACAGCGCGGCGTCATAGAGCTCTTTGCGGCCGTTGGGCAGATAGCCGCGGCGGTCGCGGTGCAGGGCGCACAGCAGGCCGCACATCAGCGGATTGGTGGCCAGCCGGCCGAGGTCGCGGGTGATGCGGACGGCGTTGAGCAGGGTGTGCTCGTAGTGGTCGAGGCGGTCGAGGTCGGCGGGGTTCTGCTGGGCGGCGGCGCGGTGCCAGCGCTGGATGAACGCGGCGACGTCCTCACGGCTCATCGGCGCCAGTGACAGCTCGGTGAAGCCCTCGGCGGCGAGCCAGTTGTCGCGGACGGCGGAGGGCCGGGAGGTGACGACCCAGATGTTGCCGGGGTAGCGGGCGGTCCAGCCGCGGAGCTTGCGGCGGAGCAGTTCGCGGTCGCTCTCGGGGGCCTCGTCGATGCCGTCGATCAGCAGCAGGGCGCGGCCCGAGCCGAGGACGCGGTCGGTCCAGCCGGTCGGCTGGGACGCGGCGCCGGGGTAGCCGACGGCGGTCAGGAAGGAATCGGGGGAGGGGAAGCCGTCGCGGGCGAAGCGGCGTACGGGGAGCAGGAACGGCACCCGGCCGCGGAGCGCGGCCAGAGCGTCGGGCAGCTCGTCGCGGGTGGTGGCGACGGCCAGCCACTGCAGCAGCGTCGTCTTGCCGGAGCCGGCGACGCCCCGTACCAGGACCCGGCTGCGGCCGGACAGCGCCTGCTCGGCGGGGACCGGCGGCTCCCCCTGTCCCGCGGCGCCGTCGGGGGCCGGCCGCGCCCCGCCGGCCCCCTCGGTGCCGATGTGGCCGGGCTCGCACTGGAGGCCCAGGTAGGCGGCGTCCAGCGGCCAGCTGTCGGGGGAGTGGGCGAGGTCGATGCCGAAGATCGTCAGGTGGTTGTGGAGGACGGCGGTGTCGTGGGCGAAGCGCTCCTCGAAGGCGGCGTCCTCGGCGGAGCGGGATGACGGCCGGGCACCGGGTGCCCCGTGGCCGTGGACCAGCTCGGCCAGCGTGCGGCTCTGCTCGACGAGGGTGCGGGCGACAAACGCCGAGCGCTGGGTGAAGAAGTGCAGGATGTGCAGCGCCGCGGCGTCCAGCAGCAGCGCGTAGAGCCGGGTGCCGTCGGCGGTGAGCCGGTGGGTGACGCCGGGCACGGTCGCCCCCAGGCGGCGGGCGAACTCGGCCGGTAGCAGCCGGGCGGCCTGGAGATCGTCCATCTCGATGTCGCCGAGCGCCTGCAGCGTACGGGCGAGCGCCTCGGCGACGTCCTGGTCCTCAGCGGCGCCGATGGGCCGCTCACCGTTGCTCTCGTCCCCCAGGGCCCGCTCGACGAGGGCCGCGGCGAGGCGGTCCAGGTCCCGCTCGGTACGGGTGGGCTTCTCGCCGGCGAAGGAGACCAGGCGGGAGATGCGCACGGGCCGGTCGAAGAGGTCGGCTCCTGGTTCTCCCGGCTCTCCCGGCCGTTCCGGCTCTCCCGGCCCTTCCGGCCGTTCGTGGACGAACAGCGTGCGGATCAGCGGATCGAGGACATGCGGCGTAAGGCGGGCGGCGATGCTCGTGGGATCCATGCGTTCCCCGTAACTGCGTTTCAGGTCAAGGTCGTTGAAGGCGGGCAGGCACTCAGCCTAGGCGAGCGGACGGGATGGGGGTCCCCCCTGCTCCTTAGGAGCTTGGGGGAGGGCAGGTGCGGGATGCCGCGCGCCCATTTATCCCAATTCGGACATTTCCCAGCCTTTGGGTAACTCACGTCACAAAGCCGGGGTAGCCCAGGTCACAAAACCCGGGTAACTCAGGTCACAAAGGCCGGGTAACTCACGTCACAAAGGCTTTGAGTAACTCAGGTCACAAGGGCTTTGGGTCCGGGGTGGACGCACAAAAGGCCCGTGGAAAGCCATTTGATCTCGTGTGCTCGTGACATGCCGCACACGCGATTCCGGGCCTACTAAAAGAAATAGGGGAAGTGTGTCGCGGGGATTCGGGGTCCCCGGCGGCCGGGAGCGGGGGGTGCGCGGAGGGGGCGTGGCGGGCCGTCGGTCACCCCAGGGACGTATGGGGAAATGACCAGTTCAACGGGGGTATGTAAGGCGTCTGCCTGGCTTCGACATGTCCTAGTTCGGGCGTTTGGTGGTGGGTCGTCGAGGGTGCCGCAAGGGGGTCAATTCCCCGGGGTCCAATACGGGCCCGGGTAGTAGAAAGGGGCCTTGGCGGGACGGCGAAGGCGGGTTACCAAGGAATGGCGATCCCGGTCCGCAGCCGGGAACCAATCATTTTCTGGAGGTCAAACCCGCATGTCGAAGTTCGCCGCCATCCGTAATTCCAAGAACTCCGCTCTGCACACCCGAGTCGCCGTTGTGGCCGCCGGTCTCGGCGTTACCGCCGCGCTCGGCGCCGGTATAGCCAATGCCGCCGACTCCAGCCTGTCGAACCTCGCCTCGGGCGTCGGCCCGGCGGTCAGCAAGCAGGCCGACGCGCAGGTGAAGGCCGTCGCCGACGCCAAGAAGGCCGCCGCGAAGGCCAAGCAGGCCAAGGCCGAGGCCAGGAAGGCCGCCGCGAAGAAGGCCAACGGCTGGGTGACGCCGCTCGACAAGTACACCCTGGGCTCGACCTTCGGTCTGGCCGGCAACATGTGGGCGAGCAGCCACAGCGGCCAGGACTTCGTCGTGCCGTCCGGTACCTCCGTGAAGTCCGCGCACACCGGCACCGTCGTCAAGGCCGGCCCCAACGGTGGCGGCGACGGCCCGGCGTACGGCAACGCCATTGTGATCAAGCACGGCAACGGTACGTACACCCAGTACGCGCACCTGTCATCGATCCAGGTCCACGTCGGCCAGCAGGTCGGCACCGACCAGGAGATCGGCCTGAGCGGCAGCACCGGCAACTCGTCCGGCCCCCACCTGCACTTCGAGGTCCGCACCGGCCCCAACTACGGGACGGGCATCGAGCCGACCGGATTCCTGCGGGCTCACGGCGCTTCCGTCTGAGCTGAGTCCGGCCGGGCTGGCCGGCGGCTCGGCGGGTTCGCCGCCGTGACCAGTTCTGTGGCGACCTCGAGGATGGCCTTGCGCTTCTCCTCGGGGTCGCCCTTCATGTTCTGCATGGCGAACAGGCCCGCGTGCATCGAGAACAGCGCCGTGATGCAGCGCACCTGATCCACCAGCTCGGCGTCCGGTTCCTTCAGGAGGTCGAAGAGGGTCAGCATCCGCTGCTTGAAGCTTTCGCCGATGCTCAGATCGCGTACCGCGGCCTGGTTCTCCTGCATGAAGCGGAAAAGCCGCTCGCCGACGCGCAGCGACTCGCTGTAGCGGCGGATCAGCTCCTGCTTGGTCTCCAGGGTGCGCGGCTGCGTCCCGGCCCAGGCGATCAGCTCGTCTATCGGCCTGGCCAGATCCTGGAACAGGCTGATGATGATGTCTTCCTTGGTCTTGAAGTGGTAGTAGAGCGCCGCCTTGGTGACATCCAGCTTCTCGGCGATCTCGCGCAGCGAGGTCTTGTCGTAGCCGTGTTCGGAGAACAGCTCCAGAGCGACGTCCTGGATGCGCTGACGGGTGTTGCCCCTGCGCGCCTGCGATGTGCTCATGGTGCTCTCCTGCGTTGTCGATGCCGACCAGGGGCCGTTCGGGCTGCCGAATTCAACTTACTTGACGACCGGCTAGTTGCGCCCTACCGTCATCACTGTACAGAACTAGCCGGGCGGCAAGTAAGTAGTTGTGGAGTGATGTGGGATGTCGCAGCGAAACGCGACCCCAGCGGGGGAAATACCAGCGGGGGAAATACCGGCGGACGAGATGCAGAAACCGGCGCCGGACGAGGGGAAACAGCCGGCCGGCGTGCGGGTGGTGCTCTTCGCGCTGATGATCGCGATGCTGCTCGCGATGCTGGACAACATGATCGTCGGCACCGCGATGCCGACCATCGTCGGTGAGCTGGGCGGTCTGGAGCACCTGTCCTGGGTGGTCACCGCATACACGCTCGCCACCGCCGCCTCGACCCCGATCTGGGGCAAGCTCGGCGACATGTACGGACGCAAGGGCGTCTTCCTGGCGTCCATCGTGCTCTTCCTGATCGGCTCCGCGCTGTCCGGCATGGCCCAGGACATGGGGCAGCTGATCGGCTTCCGCGCGGTGCAGGGCCTGGGCGCGGGCGGCCTGATGGTCGGTGTGATGGCGATCATCGGCGATCTGATCCCGCCGCGGGAGCGCGGCAAATACCAGGGCATGATGGCCGGCGTCATGGCCGTCGCAATGATCGGCGGACCGCTGGTCGGCGGCACCATCACCGACCACCTCGGCTGGCGCTGGAGCTTCTACATCAACCTGCCGCTCGGCGCGATCGCGCTGGTCATGGTGACCGCGGTGCTGCATCTGCCGAAGAAGCGGTCGCAGGCCCGGATCGACTACGTCGGCGCCGCGCTGCTCACCGTCGGCATCACCTCACTGGTGCTGATCACCACCTGGGGCGGCACCGAGTACGACTGGCTCTCGAAGGAGATCATCGGTCTCGGGCTCCTCGGCGTCGTCGCGCTCGCCGCCTTCCTCCTGGTGGAGCGCAAGGTCACCGAGCCGGTGCTGCCGCTGCACATCTTCCGCAACGGCAACTTCTCGCTCGTCACCGTCATCGGCTTCCTGGTGGGCTTCGTGATGTTCGGGTCGATGACGTTCCTGCCGCTGTTCCAGCAGACCGTGCAGGGCGCCTCGGCCACCAACTCCGGGCTGCTGTTGCTGCCGATGCTGCTCGCGATGATGGCCGTCTCGCTGTTCGCGGGCCGGGTCACCACCACGACCGGCAAGTACAAGATCTTCGTCGTCGTAGGTGGCGGGCTGATCACCGCCGGACTCGCGCTGCTGTCCCTGATGGACACCGGCACCACACGCTTCACCTCGGGCGCCTTCATGGCGGTGCTCGGCGCCGGCATGGGCTTCCTGATGCAGACCACGATGCTGATCGCGCAGAACAGCGTCGAGATGAAGGACATGGGCGTCGGCTCCTCCTCCGCCACCCTCTTCCGTACGATCGGCGGCTCCTTCGGCGTCGCGATCTTCGGTGCGGTCTTCACCAGCAAGGTGCAGACCGCGATGACCGAGCGGATCGGCGGGGCCGGCGACAAGCTGACCAGCGGCGGCGCCCAGATGGACCCGAAGAGCCTGGCCAAACTGCCGCCGATGATCAAGGACGCATACGCCCACGCGGTCGCCACCGGCACCCACCAGGTCTTCCTGTGGGGCGCAGTGATCAGCATCATCGGCTTCGCCGCGGCCTGGTTCCTTAAGGAGGTCCCGTTGCGGGGCGCTGGCGCTTAGCTTGGGCCGGCTTGGTTGCTCGCCGTTTTCGGCTGTCCCGCCGGTCCGCTGCGCTTTGCCTGAGCCGTCTTTGGCTGTCCCGCCGTGGTGGTTACGCGCCGTTGCGCCTGCGGCGGGGCTGTTGCCGCTGCGCGGGGCTGTCGGGTGCGGTTCCGGACCTCCGGACTCCGTCCTGCGGTCCGGCCCCTCCCGTTGACTGTGGGAAAAGACGGTGGGGGTGCACGTAAGCGATCACGCTTGCCCAGTGGACGAGTCGCCCAGTGGACGAGTCATGGGGAACTGGACACTCAACGTCCGCCCCCACTCGGTTCCTCCACCCACCCACGGGAGGGGACAGCCCGCAGGACGGAGTCCGGAGGGCTGTCACCGCACCCGACAAAACCACGCCCGCCGCAGGCGCAACGGCGCGTAACCACCACGGCGGGACAGCCAAAGACGGCTCAGGCAAAGCGCAGCGAACCGGCGAGCAACCAAGACGGCCCAGGCAAAGCGCAGAGGCTAGCGATCCGGAAGCTGGATGACCGGAAAGCTCCCGGTCGACGTCGGTGCGTTCTCCGGGAGCCACAGCACCGAGACGGCACCGGTCGACCCGTCCGTCAGCTCGTCCGCGTTGCGGAACGTCAGACGGGCGCCCAGGACGCGCGCCTGACCGGCCGCGATCGTCAGGCCCAGGCCGTGGCCGCGGCCCGACCGGTCGCTGCTGCCGGTACGGAACCGGCTCGGGCCCTCACGCAGCAACGCCTCGGGGAAGCCCGTCCCATGGTCGCGGACCCGCAGCACCCGGCCCTCGACGGTGACCTCGATCGGCGGTTTGCCGTGCCGGGCGGCATTGGCGATGAGATTGCCGAGAATCCGCTCCAGGCGGCGCGGGTCGGTCGTGACCTCCGCATCCCGCACGACATCGATGCCGATGTCCGGGTTCAGGGAGCGCACACGGCGGGTGACGAATTCGCCCAGCGCGACGTCCTGCAGCTCGGCGCGCTCCGCATAGCCGTCGAGCCGGGCCACCTCCAGCACGTCCTCGACGAGGGTGCGCATCGCCTGCGCCCGGTCCCGTACGAGCTCGGAAGGGCGGCCTGGCGGCAGCAGCTCGGCGGCGGTCAGCAGGCCGGTGACCGGCGTGCGCAGCTCATGCGCGATGTCGGCGGTCACCCGGCGCTCCGCCTCGATGCGCTGCTGGAGGGCGTCCGACATCGCGTCCACGGCCCAGGCCAGGTCGTCCGTCTCATCCCTGACCCGGCCGCCGACCTCGTCGCGGATACGGACCGACGTGTCGCCGTCGGCGAGCCTGCCGACCGCGGCCGCCGCCGTGCGCAGCCGCTTGGAAAGCCGCCCGCCGACCAGGACGCCCAGCGCGCAGCCGCCCACCACGACCGCCGTCGAACCGATGACCAGCGCCCGGTCCAGGTCGTCCAGAACGGCGAACCGGTCGGGGAACCGGTCGTGCATGGACAGCACCCTGCCGTTGCCGAGCGGGGACGCCGCCCACACCTCGGGGACGGTCTCCCCGGTGTCCTGGAGATACGTGGCGCGCTCGCCGCCGGCGACCTCGTCACGCAGCGGCTTCGGCAGCGCCGGGTCGTCTATCCGGGCACCGAACTGCAGCTGGTTCGTGGACTCGAAGATCTTCTGCGTGAAGTTCAGCCGCTCGATCTGTACATCGCGGCTGTTTTCGAGCATGGAGGCGCGGGCGGCATTGTGTACGACGAGGCTCAGCGCGATCGCGACCAGCGCTCCGACGAGCGCGATCGCGGCGCTGAGCTTCCACCTCAGACCCGTCCGCAGGGCCACCCTGACCACCGCGGCCATCAGCCTCTCAGCTTGTAACCGAAGCCGCGGACCGTCTCGATCCGGTCCTGCCCGATCTTTCCGCGCAACCGCTGGACATGAACGTCCACGACCCGGGTGTCACCACCCCAGCCGTAGTCCCACACCCGCTCCAGCAGCCGGTCACGCGAGAGGACCGTACCCGGCGCGTGCGAGAACTCCAGCAACAGACGCATCTCGGTCGGCGTCAGCGCGACGTTCTCGCCGCCCTTGCGGACCTCCATGCCCTCGGTGTCCACCTCAAGATCACCGAAGCGCAGCACCGCCTCGGCGGGCCCGGCCACGTCCACCGCGCCCGCGCCGTTGCCGTCCGGGCCGCTGGCGTGCCCGAAGCGGCGCAGCACGGCCCGTATCCGGGCGACCAGCACCGCGCCGTCGAACGGCTTGGTGACGTAGTCGTCGGCGCCGGCCTCCAGACCGAGCACCACATCGATGGAGTCGGCACGCGCCGACAGCATGATCACGGGAACGGTGGACTCATCGCGGATCCGGCGGCACAGACTGACGCCGTCGAGCCCCGGCACCATCACATCGAGCAGCGCGATGTCGGGGCGGTTCGCGCGGAACGCCTCCAGGCCCGCCAGCCCGTCGGGCATCGCGGTGACCATGAAGCCGTCCCGTTCCAGAGCGAGCTGGGTGGCCTCGCGGATCACATCGTCGTCCTCGACGAAGAGCACATGGGTGTCGGCCATGCGGTTGTCTCAACCCTCCGATCCCGTGCCGTCGTCCGGCTCCACGCCGTTGACGGTGGTCTTGCTGTAGTCGGTGTAGTGGCTGGCGCGCCGGGTGAAACGACCATCCGCCCAGCGGTAGATCGTCACATCCTCGCCGGACGGGTAGCCCACCTTGTCGCCTGCCTTATAGGTCTGCGTGGAGGTCTCCAGCTCGCCATTGTTGACCGCGGCGCTGACCGACGGCTGCTCATCGGCGAACACATTCTCATAACCGCCCGGCGCACCTCGGTCCCTACGGTAGACGTACGAGCCGATACCGACCGAGTCCGCGCAGGTGAGGACATTGACGATCACATCGCGGGACTTGCCGCCGGTCAGCGACGCATACGACACCTCGACCGGGTACGCATCGGCCGCACACGGTGCGGCCAGCGACTTCTTCACATAGTCGCCGACCTTCGGGTCGTCCCTCATCAGCGACACCACATCGACCTCGTCACCGCCCCCGGACGACGACGGCGCGGGCACAGCACTCAGCGAACCCTTGGGCGCGGGCGAGCTGCTCGCCGACCCCTCGGTGCGTACGCCACCGCCCCCCGGATTGCACCCGGACAGCAAAAGGCCGACGGCGGCCACCCCCGCCGTGGCCGCGCCGCCTTTGGTCAACCCGCTCCTGGTCAACCTGTTCCTGGACAATCCGCTCCCGCTCACCGTGCTGCTCGCACAGCCGCTGATCCCGCTGCTGTTCCTGTGGTGATTGTGGCGCGTAAAGCTGTGCGCCGTGTTGTGAGCCCTGAATTACGCCCGGTCCGCCGTGCCGACCTGCGCGCTGACCTGCGTGCTCCCGGGTGCCGTACGCCGCCGGTCAGGCCGCGCACCGCTCCCGCTCCCGCTCGCCGCGCTCCAGGATCCGCGCGTCGATGTCGCGGTTCTCCAGCTCCTGACGGAGCCGGGCCAGTGCCCGGTGCAGGGTGCTCTTGACCGTACCGGTGGACATACCGAGCGCCGCAGCGGTCTCCTCGGTGCTCATCTGCTCCCAGTGCCGCAGGACCACGACGCTGCGCTGCTTGGGAGCCAGCACCCCGAGGATGTCCATCAGCAGGGCGCGGTCGGCGCGCTGCTCGGTGCCGTCGTCCACGCTCGCGTCCGGGAGCTGCTCGGTGGGCACCTCCTCCAGCTTGCGGGCCCGCCACCACTCCGTCCGGGTGTTGATCATGACGCGGCGGAGGTAGGCGTCCGCCAGGGACTTGTCCGCGATGCCGTCCCAGCGGCCGTACGTGCGGACCAGGGCCGTCTGGAGCAGGTCCTGGGCATCCACCGGGTCGGGTACCAGGCGCCGGGCACTGCGCAGCAGAGCCTCCTGCCGCGTACGTACGTACTCTTCGAAGTCCAGTACCTTGCCGCCGCTGGTCGCCATTCCGACGCCTCCGATCCGCTTGCGTTCCCCACGTTGACTGCGCTGGCAGTCATCTCCAGCACGAGGAAGACGCTACGGAGGGGGTGTTGCGACGTAATGTGCGTCGCCCCCACAGCGAATGCACGGAAAACCCTCGGTTGTGTAACAGCGCTCCAGGGGTCATACCTTGGGCGGACGGGGGGCCCTGGCGGGTCATACTCCGGGGGGAGGGTCACCCCCACCGGAAGACCTATGGGCTGCATGGCGGCCGCATGCGGCCCGCACAGCGGCGGTAATCAAGCCGCTTCGGGGTCATTTTCCGGCCATCCGGCCCAAGTGATGCAACGGCCCGAAGCCACCGGCACCCTGGGTGACCGTTACGTCAGCGGCAGCCGGTACCGGCCACCACTGAGCGGCTCGACCAGGCCGTCCGCCACCAGCCCGTCCAACGCACGGGCCCGCTGCACCGGCTCGTCCCACACCGCGTCCAGCACCACCTGCGGCACCGGCGCAACAGCCTCCCGCAGGACGGCGAGCAGCTTGCCGCGCACCTGCCGGTCCGTACCGGCATAGGTCTGCGTACGGCGCGCCGGACCCTCGTGCGCAGGGGAACCGGCCAGCCGCCAGGCACACTGCGCGACGATCGGGCAGCGCACACACTCGGGGCCGCGCGCCGTGCACACCAGCGCGCCCAACTCCATCGTGGCCGCCGCCCAACGCGCCGCGAGCGTCTCGTCCTGGGGAAGCAGCGCACGGGCGAGCTTGCGTTCGGCGGCGGTGGTGGCGTTCGGCGGGTACTGACGGCCGGCGACGGCGCGCGCGAACACCCGGCGCACATTGGTGTCCAGCACCGCATGCCGCTGCCCGTACGCAAAGGACGCCACGGCGGCGGCCGTGTACTCGCCGACGCCGGGCAGCGCCAGCAACTGGGCGTGCTCGCGCGGGACGTCGCCGCCGTGCCGCTCTTGTATGGCCGATGCGGCGGCGTGCAGGCGCAGCGCGCGCCGCGGATAGCCGAGCCGGCCCCAGGCGCGCACCGCCTCGCCCGGCGCCTCGGCGGCCAGGTCGGCGGGGCGCGGCCAGCGGGCCAGCCACTGCTCGTACACCGGCAGCACTCTGCTGACCGGCGTCTGCTGCAGCATGAACTCGCTGACCATTACGCCCCAGGCACCCGCCTCGGGGCGGCGCCAGGGCAGATCGCGGGCGTGCTCGTCGAACCAGGCGGTGACCGGGCCGTGCAGGCCGGTCCCGTCGGCGGTCTCCGCGGCGGAAGCGGCGGAAGCGGTCTCGGCGGCGGCGGACGTGGCAGTGGTGGTGGCAGGCGTCGAAGTCATGGCACCACCGATCCTGGCACGCCGAGCGGCACCCGGGTAACGCACCGGGCCCGCCCCGCCGCACGCCCACCCGCACGCAGCACGGCCGGATGCGCACGGGTGGGGGCTACCGGCGGTACGGGGGCGAGGTGGAGGAAGGGGAGAAGGCACGCCCCGAGCTGCTCGGCCACGTCTCGGCCAGGCCAACTCGCTCCCCTCGCCTCGTTCCCCTGCCCTCGCCCCCTCGCTCCCCTCGCCTCACTGCAAACCGGCTACAATCCGAAGGAATTGATTACTCTCCGTAATTGTTGCTCGTAATAGTGGAGGCGGCGAGCGAGGATGCGGGTATGGCGGAGATGAGCGGTGAGGGCGGCGCGGCGGGCGTGGGCGGCGCGGCGGGGGTGGCGGGGGCCGGTGCTGCGGGGGCGGCAGGCGGTGCGGCCTGCCCGGAGGCGATCCGGCGGGCGCTGGCCGGGCATACGACGATGACGCTGGCGTACGTGGACGAGGACGGGCCGCAGGCGTGCGCGGTGCTGTACGCCGCGGAGGAGGCGTACGTATGGGGGGCAGGCGGGAGTGTCGGGCCGGCCGGTGTCAAGGCTGCTGGGCCGGGAGGTGCCGGGCCTGCCAAGCCTGCCAGTGCCAAGCCCGCCGGTGCCGGGCCCGCCGGTGACGGGCCCGCTGGGCGGATCGCTGCCGGTCCCTCGTTGTACTTCGTCAGCGCGACCACGACGCGGCACGGCCGGGCCCTCGCGCAGCCGGGCGCGCGGGTGGCGTTCACGGCGCAGAAGGACGGCCAGGAGTGGACCGGCCTGACCGGGCTGCAGGGCCGGGGCGGTTGCCGCCCGCTGACCGGTGCCGAGCGGGAGGCCGGCTGGCGCGTCTACACCGAGCGCTTCCCCTTCGTCGTGGCCGGCGAGCAGCTCCGCGCGGCCCTGGAGCGGACCACGCTGTGGGAACTGCGTCCCGACTGGCTTCGGCTGATCGACAACGGCCAGGGCTTCGGGCACAAGGAGGAGTGGCGGCGGCCGGACGCCCCGTAAGGCGGTCGGCCCTGGCGGGGCTCCCCGCCCCTTGGCCTTGCCGGGTTTCCCGCTCGTTCTGCCCCTTGGCCTTGACGGGGTTCCCCGCTCGTTCCGCCCGTTGGCCCTGCCGGGGTTTCCCGCCCGTTCCGCTCCTTGACCCCGCTGGGGTTTCCCGCTCATCGGCCCCGCCGGGGCTCCCCGTACGCGCTCATGGGATGTGGAGGAGACGTGAGGGGGATGGGGGAAAAGCGGTCGGGGGTGCGTCTCCGGGCCGATCATGGGAAAAGTTGCAGCTTCGTGCGGCGGGTACTGGCCGGTGCGGCTGCGGATCTCTCGTAGAGTTTCCGCGTGGGATCACTGCGCAATCCGATCGGGCCGCTTCCCTCCTCCATCTACTGGCGGCGGAGGGCCGTTGCGCTGGCCATCGTCACACTGCTCGCCCTCCTGGTGGTGTGGGCGCTCAACTTGGGCGGAAACAGCGGCAAGACCGGTGACGAGGGCAAGGGCGCGGAGGGCTCGGGGCCCGCTGCGTCGATCACGCCCGGCCCCTCCGGTACCGGGCCCGCGATCAGTCAAAAGCCGGGCGGGCGCGACAGTTCGGGCGGCGGCGGTGAATCGGGTTCGGACTCCGGTGGCGGATCGGGCTCTTCGGGCGGCGGGTCCGGAGCGGGTGGCTCCGGCGGTGGCACAGGCGGCGGTTCGGGCTCCGGCGGCAGCGTGCCGATCGGGGAGGGTTCGGGCAGCGACGCCGTACCGGCCGGCTCTCCTCTCCCCAACTGCACTTCCGACACTGGGAAGTTGACGCTGCGCAGCGTCAAGGACTCCTACAAGCCGGGCGAGAAGCCGAAGTTCGAGCTGACGGTGAAGAACACGACGGGTTCCGCCTGCAAGGTGGACCTCGGTCGGAAGGCGGCGGTGCTCACCATCACCGACGACACCGCGGACGACGACCGGGTCTGGGCCTCCAACGACTGCCCGTCGGGCACCGGCTCCGCGCTGCTGCAGGTCCCGGCGAAGGGCGCCGTGAAGCGCACCGTCGAGTGGGACCGCCGGGCGAGCGCCCCCCAGTGCGCGACGCCGAGCGCGGCCGCGGTCCCGGCCGGCAAGTACCGCATCGAGGCCGAGGTGCCGGGCCTGTCGCCGGTCCACACGTACTTCGTGCTCGGCAAGGGCTGAGCGGTCCCGCAAGGGCTGAGCGGTCCTGCCAAGGGCTGAGCAGCCGGGGGTGGGGGTGGCTGGTGATGAGCCCCCGGGCCGAGGAGGTGTCGTCACACGCCCCGGCCCAGGAGGTGTCGCCACGCGCCCGCCCCGCCCTGACGGGCTCCTGCCCTGACGGGCTCCCGCACGCCTCCGGAGCCTCATGCTCCGTTCGTTGCGCTGAGAGCGTGCAGTGCTGGCTCGGCCGGCAGTCGTGGGGCACAGTCGCGGCATGAAGCTACTCATGCTGGGTGGAACGGAGTTCGTGGGCCGGGCGGTCAGCGAGGCGGCGCTGGCGCGGGGTTGGCAGGTGACGGTGTTCCACCGTGGGCGCCACGCCCCGCCGGAGGGCGCGACGGCGCTGCACGGCGACCGCGGGGACGCGGCGGGGCTCGCGGCCCTGGAGGAAGGCGAGTGGGACGCCGTCGTCGACACCTGGTCCGGCGCGCCGTCGGCCGTACGGGACACAGCGCGGCTGCTCGCGGGCCGGGTCGGGACGTATGTGTATGTCTCCAGCCGGTCGGTGTATGAGTATCCGGCCGCGCGGGGGCTCGACGAGGAGGGCCCGCTGGTGCCGGGGTCCCCGGATTCCACGGATTCCGACGACTATGCGCAGGCCAAGCGCGGCGGCGAACTGGCCGCGATCGGCGCATTCGGGGACCGGGCGTTGCTGGTCCGGGCCGGCTTGATCATCGGTCCTTACGAGAACTGCGGGAGGTTGCCGTGGTGGCTGGGCCGGATCGCCCGCGGCGGCCCCGTCCTCGCGCCGGGGCCGCGGGAGTTGGCCCTGCAGTACGTCGACGCCCGCGACCTCGCGGAATGGACGCTGGACGCGGTGCAGGCGGGGCTCGGCGGCCCGTACAACATGATCAGCGCGCCGGGGCACGCCACCATGGGCGAGCTGCTGGAGAGCTGTGTGAAGGTCACGGGCTCGGACGCCGAACTGCGCTGGACCGCCCCGGAAGACGTGCTTGCCGCCGGTATCGAGCCATGGACGGAGCTGCCCGTCTGGCTGCCGCCGGGCGAGCTGTGTGACGCGATCTACCACGGTGATGTGTCCAAGGCCCTTGCCACCGGGCTGAACTGTCGTCCCGTCAGCGAAACCGTGGCCGACACCTGGGCCTGGCTCCAGAGCATCGGCGGCACGGCACCGCAGCGTCCGGACCGCCCGGCGAAGGGCTTGGCACCGGAGAAGGAGGCGCAGGTGCTGCGCGCCTGAGGGCGGCGGGGGAGCGGCGGGGCCGTGTAGGGCGTCGGGAATCCGTACGGCGTCGGGAATGCCTGCGGCGTCGGGAATGCGTACGGCCCGCGCGGTGTGCACCGTGCGGGCCGTACGGGGTCGTGGAGCGGTCGTGAAACGCTCCGAGGGCTGGACGTGCTCCTGGCCGTACTCCTAGGCGTACGGCCTGGACCGACGTAGTCCTAGACGTACGGCCTGGGCCTACGCCTACACGTACCGCTCCAGGATCGACGACTCCGCCAGTCGCGAGAGGCCCTCGCGGACCGAGCGGGCGCGGGCCTCGCCGACGCCGTCGACGGTCTGGAGGTCGTCCACGCTCGCCGCGAGCAGCTTCTGCAGGCCGCCGAAGTGGTCGACGAGGCGGTCGATGACCGTGCCGGGCAGCCGCGGGACCTTCGCCAGCAGGCGGAAGCCGCGCGGGGAAACCGCGGAGTCCAGCGTCTCGGGAGCGCCGCTGTAGCCCAACGCGCGGGCCACGATGGGGAGTTCGAGCAGTTCGGTGTGGCTGAGCGCGTCCAGCTCGGAGAGCGCTTCGGTGACCGTGCGGGAGCGCTTGGCGGTCGGTTCGGGGACGTAGTCGCGGACGACCAGCTCGCGCTCGGGCTCGACGCCGGCGATCAGTTCGTCGAGCTGGAGGGTGAGGAGCCGGCCGTCGGTGCCGAGTTCGACGACGTACTCGGCGATCTCGGTGGCGATGCGACGGACCATCTCCAGGCGCTGGGCGACGGCGGAGACATCGCGGACCGTCACCAGGTCTTCGATCTCCAGGGCGGAGAGGGTGCCGGCGACCTCGTCCAGGCGGAGCTTGTAGCGCTCCAGGGTGGCCAGCGCCTGGTTGGCGCGGGAGAGGATCGCGGCGGACTCCTCCAGGACGCGGCGCTCGCCGTCGACGTAGAGGGCGATCAGGCGCATGGACTGGCTGACCGAGACGACCGGGAAGCCCGCCTGGATCGAGACGCGCTGCGCGGTGCGGTGGCGGGTGCCGGTCTCCTCCGTCGGGATGGAGGCGTCCGGCACCAGCTGCACACCGGCCCGCAGGATCTTGGTGATGTCCTTGTCGAGGACGAGGGCGCCGTCGAGTTTGCAGAGCTCGCGGAGGCGGGTCGCGGTGAATTCGACGTCCAGCACGAAGCCGCCGGTGCACATGGACTCGACGGTCTTGTCGAAGCCCAGCACTATCAGCCCGCCTGTATTGCCGCGGAGGATGCGCTCCAGGCCGTCGCGCAGCCCCGTGCCCGGCGCGACGGCGCTCAGCGAGGCGCGCATCAGGCTCTCGGTGCCGGAGCTTCCACCGGACCTGCCGGGAGACGATGCCCGGTCGTTGGCTGCCACTGCACTCCTCCGTCGCACGGTCTGTCGGTCCGCGGCCGCCCGGCCCTTGCTGCGGTGACGTACCAGAGGAGCGTACGTGGCCGGCGGCAAGACTGCGGTGACGGGCGAGACCAGGGCAAAGTCTACCGGCGCTGCTCCTCTTCCCGTGGGGCCTCCCGCCGTACCCGCTTGGGAAGGACGCTCAGCGCCTGCCCGACGTCGGCGACCTCCAGCACCCGCATCCCGTCGGGGATCTTGCCCGGGTCGGACGGGACGAGGGCGTGGGTGAAGCCGAGGCGGGCCGCTTCGGAGAGCCTGCGCTGGACGCCCGTGACCCGTCTGACCTCGCCGGCGAGCCCGACCTCGCCGATGGCGACCAGGTTCTTGGGGAGGGGGGTGTCGCTGGCCGCGCTGGCGAGTGCGAGGGCCACGGCGAGGTCGGCGGCGGGCTCGGACAGCTTCACGCCGCCGACCGTCGCGCTGTAGATGTCGCGCTTTCCCAGGGCGCTGATCCGGCCGCGCTGCTCCAGGACGGCGAGCATCATCGAGACCCGGGAGGTCTCCAGGCCGGATGTCGTACGTCGGGGGGAGGGGATCTGGGAGTCGACGGTCAGCGCCTGGACCTCGGCGACCAGGGGGCGGCGGCCCTCCAGGGTGACCGTCAGGCAGGTGCCGGGGACCGGTTCGGCGCGGCGGGTCAGGAAGAGGCCGGAGGGGTCGGTGAGGCCGGTGATGCCTTCGTCGTGCAGTTCGAAGCAGCCGACTTCGTCGGTGGTGCCGTAGCGGTTCTTGACGCCGCGTACGAGGCGGAGCCGGGCGTGCCGGTCGCCCTCGAAGTGCAGGACGACATCGACGAGATGCTCCAGGAGGCGGGGGCCCGCGATCGCGCCGTCCTTGGTGACATGGCCGACCAGGAGGGTGGACATGCCGCGTTCCTTGGAGGCCCGGATCAGCGCGCCGGCCACCTCGCGGACCTGGGCCATGCCGCCGGGCGCGCCGTCGATCTCGGGGGAGGCGATGGTCTGCACCGAGTCCAGGACGAGGAGGGACGGCTTGACGGTGTCGAGGTGGCCCAGGACGGCGGAGAGGTCGGTCTCGGCGGCCAGGTAGAGGTGCTCGTCGAGGGCGCCGATGCGGTCGGCGCGCAGCCGTACCTGGCTCGCGGACTCCTCGCCGGTGACGTAGAGGGTGCGGTGGGCGTCGCTCGCGGCCTTGGCGGCGACGTCGAGGAGGAGGGTGGACTTGCCGACGCCGGGCTCGCCGGCCAGCAGTGCGACGGCGCCGGGGACCAGCCCGCCGCCGAGGACGCGGTCCAGCTCGGGCACGCCGGTGGAGCGGGCGGCGGCCTGCTTGCCGTCGACCTGGCCGATGGGCAGGGCCGCGGTGGTGACCCGGCCGGGCGCGGTCGTACGCACCGCGGGGGCGCCGCCGAACTCCTCGACCGTGCCCCACGCCTGGCATTCGGGGCAGCGGCCGAGCCACTTCGCGGTGGTCCAGCCGCACTCGGTGCAACGGTAGGAGGGGCGCTCCTTGGCCGACGTTTTACGGGTTGCCATGGGCTCACCGTATCGGCGGGGTCCGACAATGCTCCCCGGAGCGCTTCAGGAGCAGGCCCCCGTCCCAGCGCTCAAGGAGCAGCGGCGGCTCCGTTGGTGATATCGCCGGTATTGCTGATATCGCCGATCATTGCGCCAACCGGGTGACGTAACCCGAGCACGCCGGGCGCGGAATGGGCGATTCGTGTCCCCTTTTGAGGGAGATGGTCACCCGTATGGGTTAAAAGCGGCCAAGAGGAGCGAGTGCGGCTGCATCATCCGCCTACCGTCGCCGGGTGATGAGCAGCAGGCCAGAGCACTCCAGGCAGTCCACCGGCGCACACCGGTCGCGCAGCGGCTCTCCGGGCCGGAGCCGGCCGCAGCCTTCCGAGCGGCCCGGCCGGTCCGACGGCGCCAACGGTCCCCTTGGTGCCGACGTCTCCAACAGCCGGTACGGCGCAGGCCGCCAGGAGCCCTACGAGCCCTATCTGGACGGGCTGTTCACCTACTGCCTGTCCGTCCTGTGCGAGCACGACGCGGCGACCGTGGTGCTCGGTGAGACGCTCGCGCTCGCCGAGCGGCAGCACGGCCGGCGGCCCGCCGACCCGGCCCTCTACCGCCCCTGGCTCTACGCGCTGGCCCGCTGGGCCTGTCTGCGCCGGCTCGCCGAGCTCCCCCAAGCACCTCCGACGATCCCCCGGTCTCAGCTCCTCCCCCACTCTCACGTTCGTTCGAGCGGGGGGACCCCCAGCGAGCCGGACGCCGAGGCGGCCGTCGACGCCCGGCGGCAGCGCGAACTCGCCGCGCTGGCCTGGCCGGAGGCCGCCGGGACGAGCCCCGAGCAGCGCGAGGCGCTGGAGCTGTCGGTACGCCATCGCCTCCCGGCCCGTGAGGTCGCCGCGGTGCTCGGTGCGGAACCGGTCGCCACCCGTGCGCTGCTGGCCGCCGCGTCCTGCGAGGTCGAGCGGACCCGGGCCGCGCTGGCCGTCGTCGAGCGCGGCCGGTGTCCCGATGTCGCGCGGCTGGCCGGCGACACCCAGATGCTGCTGGGTGTGGCGCTCCGCCGTGAGCTGGTGCGCCATGTGGACGAGTGTGCCGAGTGCCGGCGGACGGCCGAGCGGGCCACTGCCGCCGGGCCGTGGCCGGGCACCGCGCCCGCGGCCCAGGGCGCGCTGCCGCTGGTCAGCGCGGAGCGCGAGGCCGTTCTCGGTGCGCTGGCGGCGGCCCGGCGCTCCCGGTCGGGGCGTGCGGAGGGGGTGCCGGGCGCGTCGGCCGGGACCGGAGGCGGCCGCTCCGGCAGGCCAAACGGTTCTCCTCGCTACGACCGCACCGGCTTCCCCGTAGGGCCCACGGACCGGGCCGCCCGCCGCCGCAAGCTGCGCAGCCGGGCGCTGACGACCACTGTCGTCGCGACGGTGCTGGCGGCGCCGGTGCTGGCGGTGTGGGCGGCGTACCGCAACGCCCCGGCGACCGGCGAGATGGACGGTGTCCCCTCGGTGACGGCCAACGAGTCGGACAGCGGGCGCCTGGACGGCCGCCCGTACAAGAACGCCGGCAACGCCAGGGCGACGCCCGAGCGGGGCTTCGCGGCCGGCGCGGGGTCACCCGATGTGTCGGTCGAGGTGGTCGGTGCGGACGGCACCGCGCGGCGGCCCGGTGAGCCGAGCCGGGAGCGGAAGGGGCCGGGGCGGCTGACCGTCACCGCGCAGCCGAGCGGCGGCACGACGGTCATCACGATCAGCGCGTCCGGCGGCTCCCCGGTGCGGTGGGCGGCGTCGGCGGTCGCCCCCTGGGTGCAGCTGAGCCAGACGGCCGGCAAGCTGCGGCCGGGGGAGTCCACGACGGTCACGGTCCATGTCGACCATGACCGGGAGCCCGAGGGGCACTGGCGGGCCCGTATCGCCATCGATCCCGGCAGCGCCGCCGTCACGCTGGAGGGCTACGGCGCGTCCGGTCCCGCCCCGGGCCGCCCCTCGCCGACGCACCCTCATCCGACCCCGTCGCATCCGACGCCGACGCCGACCCACAGCGAGCCCGGGCCGACGCCGACGCACTCCACGCCCAGCCCGTCCCCGACCCGGCCGAGCGAGACGCCGACGCCCACCGCGAGCCAGGCTCCCAGCGGCAGCAGCAGCGGCGGGCCGTCGGCGCCGCGGCCGTCGCACACCACTCGCCCCGCTCGCTGACCGTGCGGGCAGGGGCGGGAGCGGGCCGGGCGACGGTACGGGGCCTGTGACGCCGTTACAGCGGCGCCCGGACGCTCACTTCCGCGGGTCCGCCGGATGCGGCGCCATCGGCAGCGTCGCCGACAGCCGCTCCTCGCACAGCTCCGCCAGCTTGGCGTACGCCTTCTTGCCCATCAGCTCGGTGAGTTCGGGCTTGTAGGAGACGTAGACCGGCTCGCCCGCGCCGTGCGCCGAGGTCGCCGAGGTGCACCACCAGTGCAGGTCATGGCCGCCGGGGCCCCAGCCGCGCCGGTCGTACTCGCCGATCGTCACCTGGAGGACGCGGGTGTCGTCCGGCCGGTCGATCCAGTCGTAGGTACGCCGGACCGGCAGCTGCCAGCAGACGTCCGGTTTGGTCTCCAGCGGTTCGCGGCCCTCGCGCAGCGCGAGGATGTGCAGCGAGCAGCCGGCGCCGGCCGCGAAGCCGGGACGGTTCTGGAAGATGCACGAGCCCTCCCAGCGCCGGGTCTGCCGCTCGCCGTCCTCGTCCTCCTGGACCCAGCCGGTGTCCGTGCCGACGTCGTGGAACTGCCACAGGTCGGGCGTGAGACGTGCCACATGCTGGGCGACCCGCTTCTCGTCGTCCTCGTCGGAGAAGTGCGCGCCGAGCGTGCAGCAGCCGTCGTCCGCGCGGCCGGCCTGGATGCCCTGGCAGCCGCTGCCGAAGATGCACGTCCAGCGGGAGGTCAGCCAGGTCAGGTCGCAGCGGAAGAGCTGCTCGTCGTCGGCCGGGTCGGGGAAGGTGACCCAGGCGCGGGCGAAGTCGAGGCCGACCTCGTCGGCCGAGGCCCCGTGCGCAGTCTGCGCCGCCCGCGCCGCTTGGGCGCGCCGCTTTTCGTCCTTCTTCAGGGCTTTTTCCTGCTTCGCCTTTTTCGTCTTTGCCACGACTCCAGCCTAAGGCGGCTGACAAGTGACGCCTGCCACGGCAGTAGGTTTCCTCGTATGAGACTCGGTGTCCTCGATGTGGGTTCGAATACGGTCCATCTCCTGGTGGTGGACGCACACCCCGGCGCACGCCCGCTGCCCGCCTATTCGCACAAGGCCGAACTGCGCCTTGCCGAACTGCTCGACGAAGCCGGCGCCATAAACGACGCCGGCGTGGAGCGGCTGGAGGCCACGGTCCACGAAGCGCTCCAGGTGGCCGAGGACAAGGGCGTCGAGGAAGTACTGCCGTTCGCCACCTCCGCGATCCGCGAGGCCACCAACGGCGAGGAGGTGCTGCGCAGGATCGCCCGGGAGACCGGCGTCGAGCTGCGGGTGCTGTCCGGCGAGGACGAGGCGCGGCTCACCTTTCTCGCCGCCCGCCGCTGGCTGGGCTGGTCCTCGGGCCGGCTGCTGGTCCTGGACATCGGCGGCGGCTCGCTGGAGATCGCCTACGGTCTCGACGAGGAGCCGGACGCGGCGGTCTCGCTGCCGCTCGGTGCGGGCCGGCTGACCAGCAGCGGTCTGCCGGGCGACCCGCCCGAGAGCGACGACGTACGGGCGCTGCGCCGCCGGGTGCGGGCCGAGATCGCCCGGGTGGTGAGCGAGTTCTCCCGCTATGGGACGCCCGATCATGTCGTCGGGACCTCCAAGACCTTCAAGCAGCTGGCCCGGATCGCGGGCGCGGCGCGCTCTGCCGAGGGGCTGTACGTCCAGCGGGAGCTGACCCGCAAGAAGCTGGAGGAGTGGGTGCCGCGGCTCGCCGGGATGTCGGCGCTGGAGCGCGCCGCGCTGCCCGGCGTGTCCGAGGGACGTTCGCGGCAGCTGCTGGCCGGGGCGCTGGTCGCGGAGGCGGCGATGGACCTGTTCGGGGTCGAGACGCTGGACATCTGCCCGTGGGCGCTGCGGGAGGGCGTCATCCTGCGGCGGCTGGACCATCTTCCGGCGCCGACTCCGTAGGGCGTGTCGCTGCCGCCGCGCGTGGCGTGCCGGTGCCGTACGGATGGGGTGTGTGCGTACGGCGGCTGTATGTGTAAGGCGCGTCACACGGCGGAGCGTGGTCGTCCGGACCTCCTGCCCCGTGCGCAGTCCTGGCCCGTACGCTGTCCCTCGTGACAGAGCCAGTGGTGCGCATCCCGGATGCGAAGGTCGCCCTGTCCACGGCCTCGGTGTATCCGGAGTCGACGGCGACGGCCTTCGAGATCGCCGCGCGCCTGGGCTACGACGGCGTCGAGGTCATGGTGTGGACCGATCCGGTCAGCCAGGACATCGAGGCGCTGCGCCGGCTCTCGGACTACCACGGGGTGCCGGTCCTGGCCGTGCATGCGCCCTGTCTGCTGATCACGCAGCGGGTCTGGTCCACCGACCCCTGGGTCAAGCTGCAGCGCGCGCGGAACGCCGCGGAGAAGCTGGGTGCGTCCACGGTCGTGGTGCACCCGCCGTTCCGGTGGCAGCGCGGCTACGCGAGGGAATTTGTCCGCGGCGTGTGGCGGATGGAGCATGAGACGGATGTGAAGTTCGCCGTCGAGAACATGTATCCGTGGCGCTACCGGGACCGCGAGATGCTGGCGTACGCGCCGGACTGGGACCCGACCACCGACGACTACCGGCACTTCACCGTCGACCTGTCGCACACCGCCACGGCGCGCAACGACGCGCTGGAGATGGTGGCGCGGATGGGCGACCGGCTGGCGCATGTCCATCTCGCCGACGGCAACGGCTCCGCCAAGGACGAGCACCTGGTGCCGGGCCGCGGCAGCCAGCCCTGCGCCGACCTGCTGGAGCGGCTGGCCGCCGGCGGTTTCGCGGGCCATGTCGTCGTCGAGGTCAACACCCGCCGGGCGATGTCCGCCGCCGAACGCGAGGCCGACCTCGCCGAGGCGCTGGCCTTCACCCGCCTGCATCTCGCCTCGCCGACCTGGGTGCCGGGCTCGTGACCGGCGGCGGAGACGACGGGGCCCCGGCTCCGGGCCGCCGCCGCGGCCGCCCGGCCCGTGCCGAGACCGAGGGCGGGCCCGGTGCCCGCGAGCGGATCCTGGCCGCGGCCCGTACGGAATTCGCCGAGCGGGGCTACGACAAGACGTCGGTACGCGGTATCGGCAAGGCGGCCGGGGTGGACCCGGCGCTGGTGCATCACTACTTCGGCACCAAGGAGCAGGTCTTCGCCGCCGCCATCGAGCTGTCCTTCGCGCCCGCGCTGACCATGCCGGAGGTCATCGCGAGTGGCGGCGAGGCGGTGGGCGAGCGGATGGCCCGCTTCATGTTCGGCGTGTGGGAGAACCCGGTCAGCCGGCAGCCGCTGCTGGCGATCATGCGCTCGGCGCTGACCAACGACACCGCGGCGGCGGTGCTGCGCGGGCTCATCGAGCGCCGGCTGCTCCAGCGGGTCGCGGGCGAAGTGCACGTTCCCGATCCGGAGTTCCGGGTGCAGCTGGCCGCGGGCCATCTGATCGGTATTGCGATGCTGCGCTATGTGATCAAGATGGAGCCGGTCGCCTCGGCGGACACCGAGGAGATCATCGCGATGGTCGCGCCGACGCTCCAGCGGTATCTGACCCAGCCGTGAGGCGGCGGGACCCGGCACCGGTCCGTCCGCACTCTGGTCAGCCATCTCACATACCGGAGTCACCGTCCAGATCTTGGATCAAGAGCGTAATCTCGGCTTCAGCTGCTATATGACGCCGGGCGGCACGTGGCAGGCCGATCCGGCCCGCCCCCAAGCTCTTGAGGAGCAGGGGGGACCCACCGCCACCGGCGGTCGTACGGACGAATACCGAGGGAGTGACCATCGTGCCTGAGCTGAGGTCCCGCACCGTTACCCATGGCCGCAACATGGCGGGTGCCCGCGCCCTTATGCGGGCCTCGGGTGTAGCGAGCGAGGATATCGGCAAGCCGATCATCGCCGTCGCCAACTCCTTCACCGAGTTCGTGCCCGGTCACACGCATCTGCAGCCGGTCGGTCGCATCGTCAGCGAGGTGATCAAGGCGGCGGGCGCGGTGCCCCGCGAGTTCAACACCATCGCGGTCGACGACGGCATCGCGATGGGGCATGGCGGCATGCTCTACAGCCTCCCGTCCCGCGACCTGATCGCGGACAGCGTGGAGTACATGGTCGAGGCGCACTGCGCGGACGCCCTGATCTGCATCTCCAACTGCGACAAGATCACCCCGGGCATGCTGAACGCCGCCCTGCGGCTCAACATCCCGACGGTCTTCGTCTCCGGCGGCCCCATGGAGTCCGGCCGGGCCACGCTCGTCGACGGCACGGTCCGCACGCTCGACCTGGTCGACGCGATCTCGGACGCGGTCAACGACAACATCTCCGACGCGGACATCCAGCTCATCGAGGAGAACGCCTGCCCGACCTGCGGCAGCTGTTCCGGCATGTTCACCGCCAACTCCATGAACTGCCTGACCGAGGCCATCGGCCTGAGCCTCCCCGGCAACGGCTCGGTGCTCGCCACGCACACCGCCCGCAAGGCGCTGTACGAGAACGCCGGCCGCACGATCGTCGACATCACCAAGCGCTACTACGAGCAGGGCGACGAGACGGTCCTGCCGCGCAACATCGCCACCTTCGACGCCTTCGAGAACGCCATGGCGCTCGACATCGCGATGGGCGGCTCCACCAACACGATCCTGCACCTGCTCGCCGCCGCCCAGGAGGGGGGCGTCGACTTCGGCCTGGAGGCCATCGACGCGGTCTCGCGCCGCGTCCCGTGCCTCGCCAAGGTCGCCCCGAACGTCGCCAAGGACCGCACGTACTACATGGAGGACGTGCACCGCGCGGGCGGCATCCCGGCCCTGCTCGGCGAGCTGTACCGCGCGGGCCTGCTCAACGAGGACGTGCACACCGTCCACTCTTCCTCGCTCGCCGACTGGCTCAAGACCTGGGACGTGCGAGGCGGTTCGCCGTCCGCCGAGTCCGTCGAGCTGTGGCACGCGGCCCCCGGCTGCGTCCGCTCCGCCACCGCCTTCTCGCAGTCCGAGCGCTGGGAGGCCCTGGACACGGACGCCGAGGGCGGCTGCATCCGCTCCGCCGAGCACGCGTACTCCAAGGACGGCGGCCTCGCGGTCCTCAAGGGCAACCTCGCGGTCGACGGCTGTGTCGTGAAGACCGCGGGCGTCGACGAGTCGATCTGGACCTTCGAGGGCCCGGCCGTCGTCTGCGAGTCGCAGGACGAAGCCGTCGACAAGATCCTCAAGAAGGAGATCACCCACGGCGACGTGGTGGTCATCCGGTACGAGGGCCCCAAGGGCGGCCCCGGCATGCAGGAGATGCTCTACCCGACGTCGTTCCTCAAGGGCCGCGGCCTCGGCAAGACCTGCGCCCTGATCACCGACGGCCGCTTCTCCGGCGGCACTTCGGGCCTGTCCATCGGCCACGCCTCGCCCGAGGCGGCCTCCGGCGGCACGATCGCGCTCGTCGAGGACGGCGACCGGATCCGCATCGACATCCCGAACCGGACCATCGAACTCCTCGTCGACGAGGCCACGTTGAGCACCCGCGAGGCCGCGCTGAACGGCACGTACGCCCCGAAGAACCGCGAGCGCAAGGTCTCGCAGGCGCTGCGCGCGTACGCGGCCATGGCGACCAGCGCCGACAAGGGCGCGGTGCGGGACGTGTCGAAGCTGGGCTGAACCTGATGCTCTGTGAGGGCCCCGGCCGCTGGAATCAGCGGCCGGGGCCCTTCGCCTACGGGGACGGGGGCGTCACCAGCCCGCCGGGTCCTTCGCCGCCGCGCTGAAGACCGTGCCGTCGGGCGCCGCCGCATAGATCCGGCCGCGGGGCCCGTCCACCAGCGGGGCGGGCAGCGTCTCCAGGAAGCCGTTGTGCCGGTCCGCGGCCAGCCGTGCCCGGGTCTGCCCGAGGAGCGTGCCGGACCTGGTGTCGACGGCCAGCAGCCGCCCGTCCGGCGCGGTGAAATACAGCCGGTCGCCGGTCACCACCGGCGCCGAGGCCCGGCTGACCGACGTCTCCAGATCCCACTTCCGCTCCCCGACGGCGTGCAGCCCACCGCCCTCGGCCAGCAGATACACCGTCTCGCCGCGCACCACGGCCAGGACGCCGTCGAGCGGCACGGCGAGCGGGATGCGCCGGCTGCGCCCGGTGTCCGGGTCGTAGCGGACGACGGCGGTGGTGGTGAAGCTGGACACCGGGTCGGCGACGGTGAAATAGAGCGCGCCGGAGGAGCCGGTGCCGGCCAGGGTGAGCGAGCCGGACAGCCGCCGCTGCCAGCGCACCTCGCCGTCCTTCGGATCGATGGCGGTGACCGGGGTGTCGGGGCCGTCGACCGAGCCTCCCACGGCATAGGCGGTACGGGCGTCGCCGAACGCCTTGAAGGACGCCCGCTTGTGCTGGGGGTAGCGCTTGCGCCATCGCTGCTGGTGGGTCGTGCTGTCGAGCGCGGTGACCGTACCGTCACCGGAGGCCAGCAGTACGCGGTCGCCGACGATCGTGGCCCCGCCCTCGTACCCGGAGAGGTCCTTGGTCCAGCGGGTGGCGCCCTTCCCGCCGACCGACGGGTCGAGCGCCTCCAGCCGCTTGCCGTCGGGGGAGAAGACGTACAGCAGCCCGCCGGAGAGCACCGGCTCGGTCGGCGGCGTGGCGGATTTCGTGGTCGGCCCGGCCGTACGGCGCCACACCACATGGCCGGTGGCCGGGTCCAGGCGGGCGGCCCGTATCCCGGACTGGACGCAGAAGACGGCGGCCGGACGTGCGGCGGTGTCCGTACCGGATCCGCCTGCGGTGCCCGTCGTGCAGAACGGCATCTCGGCGGCGTGGCCCTCGGGGCGTTCGAGGAGGGTGGTCCGCCAGGGGCGGAAGTCGGCGGCGGAGGCGCGCGGCGGATGGGTCTGCAGCGCCGGGTCCCCTTCGGGCTCCCCGGAGGACAGCGCCCGGAATCCCGCGAAGGCCCCCGCTCCGGACAGGACCAGCGCCACGGCCGCCCAGACCGGCCAGCGGCGTCGGGGACGACGGAGTGGGCCGGGAGCCGGGGGGACGGGGTCGGCGGGTTCCGTCGTCCGGGGCGCCACGACGCGGACGTGCGTGGCCTCGGCCCGCGATGGTGCGGGCTCGGCACGGACGGGTGTGGACTCGGCGCGCACCGGCTGCCGTTGGCCCGGTATCCGCGCGCCGGGCCCGGGACCGGCGCCCGTCTCATCCGCCGCGCCGCCCCGTTCCACCCCCGGCCAGCGCTTTACCTGCTGCAGTGCCTGCTCCTGAACCTCCGTCGGCACATCGGTGTGCAGCAGCTTCATCAGGACGTCCGGCGTCGGCCGGTCCTCCGGATGCTTCGCCAGACAGCTCTCGATCAGCGGCGCCAACTCCTCGGGCACACCCGCCAGATCCGCCTCGTCGTGCACCACCTGATACGCGACGAGGTAGGGACTCTCCGAGTCGAACGGCCCGCTTCCGGTGGCGGCGTGCACCAGCACCGAACCCAGCGCGAAGACATCCGCCGCGGGCCCCACCTCGCGCGGCCGCTGGAACTGCTCGGGCGCCATGAACGGCGGCGTCCCGATCAACTTGCCGGTCTCGGTACGCATTTCACTGTCGGACGGCCGCGAGATACCGAAGTCGATGACTTTCGGACCGTCGGCGGCCAGCAGCACATTTCCCGGCTTGAGGTCGCGGTGCACGACCCCGGCCCGGTGGATGTCACGCAGCGCCTCCGCCAGACCGGACGCCAGCCGCCGCACCTCGGCAGGGGGCAGCGGGCCATTCCGCTTCACATGCTCGGAAAGGGTCGGACCGGCGATGTGGAGGGTCGCCATCCAGGGCCGCGCGGCGTCCGGGTCGGCATCCACGACGGGTGCGGTGAAGGCCCCGCTGACCCGGCGCGCGGCCGCCACCTCCTGCCTGAACCGCCCCCGGAATTCCGGGTCCTGGGCGAATTCGGCATGGATGACCTTGACCGCGAGCAGCAGTCCGGAGGACGAGCGCGCCAGATGGACCACGCCCATACCGCCGGCGCCCAGACGTGCCTCAAGGCGGTATTGCCCAGCGTATTCCGGACGCTCCGCTTCCGGGCCGACCCCGGAATCACGCAGCGGCGGCATCGTTCCACCCCCGTGTCATTACCCGTGCCATTCGGTCGCAGGTGCGACGCGCGGAGCCTAGTCGATGCCACGTACGAGATGAATGAGGCTTGCTAGCGTGCGGGTTGCACTATGGCAACGCCCCGCAGGGGGCGCGGCTCCCAAAGCACGATTCACGTCACGATTCACGTCACGAGTCCAACTCCAACTCCGACTCCGACTCACGATTCGACGTCACGATTCGACGTCACGATTCAACGGGGGAACACGAAATGACCACACAGGACCCACAGGGCTTCCCGGGTACGGACACCGCCACCGCCACCGCCGCGCCGACCACCGTCCAGGCCGCCACCCACCGCCGCACCTTCCCCATCGCGCCCGGCTACGAGGTCAATGTCCGCAAGGGCCCCAGCACCGACACCCCGGTCGTCCGCCAGCTGGCGAAGGGCGCGCGGATCGAGATCCACTGCCAGCGGCGCGGCCAGCGGGTCAGCGGCCCGTGCGGCACCTCGGACATCTGGGACAACATCGCCCCCGGTCAGTACGTCTCCGACGCCTACGTCCAGACGGGCAGTGACGGCCCGGTCACGAGGCCCTGCACGAGCTGACCCGCGGGCCGCCCGCGCCGCCGGGGACAGCCGCCGGGATAATCGGCGGTATGAGCGATGAGCAGACGACCCCCGGCGGCGCGGAGCGGGGCGGCCCGGAGCCGGAGGAGATCCGGTTCTTCGGCACCACCTGGGTCCACCACGACGGCGGCTACGGCCTGCGCCGGGCCGGCGTCGCGGTCGGCTCGCTGGCACTCGCCGCGGCCGGCGCGGCCGTCCTGCGCTTCGCCTTCCAGGGGCTGGAGGTCGCCGACGTCGGCGCGTTCGTCGGCATCCTCGTCGTCGCGGGCTTCGCGATCTGCAGCGCTCTCGCCTTCCGCCGCACCTGGGACGGCTTCGTCCGCCGCCCGGACCCGGCCGCCCAGAGCGCGGCCGACAAGTCCGCACAGAGCCTGATGCTCATCGGCTTCATCGGCTCGCTCCTCGCCTACTTCTGCCGCAGCCTCCTGGAGGCCCCGGGCGAGAAGCTGCACCGCACGGAATACGAGACGGCCCGCGAACGCTACGAACGCCGCCGCGGCGCCCGCACGGGCAACCCAGCAGCAAGAAAGCCCAAGCCGAAGGGCAAGAAGCGCACCTAGCCCCAGGGCCCCGCGCAGCGGCAACACGTCACCGCAGCGCCGCACTTGGCAACGTACGGATCTCCCGCCTGTCACACTCCGCCCACCCGCTTCGTCCTATGGGATGGCCGCGCCCTGTACCGGCGGTCGGCCGAGGTAGCGCACGACAACAACGGAGGAGCAAGTGGTGGCGGAAACGGGGACCCCGGAGGGCGGCCGGGACCTGGCGCGCGGCGGCGAGCGGTTCGCGCAGTTCGAGGAGCAGCGGGGCCGGCTGTGGGCCGTCGCGTACCGGATCATGGGGACGGTCACGGACGCCGACGACGCCGTGCAGGAGACCTGGCTGCGCTGGCAGGCGCTGCCCGACGATCCGCAGGTGGAGAACCCGCGCGGCTATCTCACCACTGTCGTGAGCCGCATCTGTTACGACCTGCTGGGCTCGGCGCGCGCCCGCCGCGAGACCTACGTCGGGCCGTGGCTGCCGGAGCCGGTGCTCGCCGGGTCCGTCGGCGGCGCGGCGCTGACCCTGGGCGGTGCGGGCGGTGCGCTCCCCGAGAGCCCGGAGGACCGGGTCACCCTCGACGAGTCCGTGGGGATGGCGCTGCTCACCGTCCTGGAACGGCTCACCCCCGCCGAGCGCACCGCCTTCATCCTGCACGACGTCTTCGCGGTGCCCTTCCCGGAGATCGCCGAGGCGGTCGGCCGCACCCCGGATTCCGTACGGCAGCTGGCCTCCCGCGCCCGCAAGAGGGTACGGGCCGAGGCGCCGCGCCGCAGTGTCGACCGGGTGGAACACCGGCGCACGGTCGAGGCGTTCCTGTCCGCCGTCATGGGCGGCGACTTCGACGGGCTGCTGGCGGTCCTCGACCCCGAGGTCGTCTGGCGTTCCGACGGCGGCGGCAAGGTGACGGCCGCCCGTCGCCCGGTGCTGGGCCGCGAGAAGGTCGCCCGCTACGTGCACGGCATGGTCAGCCGCGGTTTCGACCCGTCGGCGATGCGGGTCGCGCTGCAGGACGTCAACGGCGCCACCGGTCTGCTCTTCGTCGACACGGCGGGCCGGCAGGCCGGCGTCTTCGCCTTCACGGTGCACGACGGGCGGATCACGGAGGTGGACGCGGTCATCAACCCCGACAAGCTCCGCCATCTCGATTTCGACCGGCTGTGAGACCCGCAGGCCGCTTCCCGGTGCGCCTCAAGGAGCCCGCCCGGCTCAGTACTCCCAGTCCGGCTTCCCCTTCCCGTACAGCCAGTCGTCGAAGAGATCCGTCAGGTCCTCGTCCGTCCGCGCCTGGCAGAAGGCGATGAAATCCTTCGAATCGGCGTTGGAGTGGCGGTACTTGGCGGGCCACTCCTTGAGGATCTCGAAGAACGTTTTGTCGCCGACGGCCTTGCGCAGCTGCTGGAGCACCATCGCGCCGCGCTCGTAGACGGGCGTCTCCGTCACGTTCTCCGCCGTGCCCGGATCGCCCGGCGGGAAGTCCCAGCGGTCGTTCTCTTCGTCGTCCTCAAAGAACGCGTCGAACTGCTGCTGGGGCGTCTTGCCGCCCTCGTGCTCCTCCCACAGCCACTCGGCGTAGGTCGCGAAGCCCTCGTTGAGCCAGGTGTCCTTCCAGGTCTTCGGTGTGACGGAGTTGCCGAACCAGTGGTGCGCCATCTCGTGGACCACGGTCTCGGTGTCCGCCGCCCCGGCGTAGACCGGCTTGGTCTGGCTCTCCAGGGCGCCCCAGTCGATACGGCCGGGCGTGTTGTCGACTATCGCGCCCGCGGAGGAGAAGGGGTACTTGCCGAACAGCCCACGCTCCCACGTGATGATCTCGGGCAGCCGGTCCAGTGCCTGCTTGCTCTCCGCGGCCTCCTTCGGGTCCACCGCGACATACAGCGGCAGCCCGTCGCGCATACGGGAGGTGCTGACGTTGAACGTCCCGATGGTGGCGGTGGCGAGATAGCTGGCCATCGGCTCGCCGCTGTGCCACTCGTACGTCGTCCGGCCCTTGGCGGTCTTCTGCGACCGCAGCTCCCCGTTGGCGACGGCGGTGTAGCGCTTCGGCACGGTGATCTTGAAGTCGTAGGCGGCCTTGTCGCCGGGGTGGTTGTTGCCGGGGAACCAGGTCATCGCCCCGGCCGGCTCACCGGCCACGAACGCGCCGTCACGGGTCTTGACCCACCCCTCGTGGGCGCCGCCCGGGTCCGTCATCTCCTGCGGTGTGCCGCCGTAGGTCACGGTGGTGCGGAACGTCGCGCCCTTCTCGATCCCGACGGTCGGCCGGACCGTCAGCTTGTGTCCCTTGCGGGTGAAGGCGGCGTCCTTGCCGTCGACCCGGACGCCGGACACCTTCAGCCCCTGGAGGTCGAGCTTGAAGGACCGCAGGTCCTTCTTCGCCTTGGCGGTGATCTCGGCGGTCGCGTCGAGATGAGCCCTCGGCATGTCGTAGTCGAGATCGAGCCCGTAGTGGGTGACGTCGTAGCCGCCGTTGCCGAGCGCCGGGAACAGCGGATCGCCGACCCCGCCCGCGCCGTCCGTCCCCTTGACGCCGGTCCCGCTCGTACAGGCGGACAGCAGCAGGGCGACGGACAGGGCGGCGGTCGCACCGCAGGAGCGGAGGGGCCGGCGGTTCACAGCACTCCTAGGGTCGATGATCACAGCATTACCGACCCTACGGTCATTTTCGCCGCAACGCCGGTCCCTTCCGGTCAGAAGGTGCTTTGGATGGCGTCACGGGAGGGCGGATGTGGTGGCCGGCGTGCTGCCGGTGCCGTGCCAGACGCCGCGAGCCAGAAGGGACATGGGACTTACTCGTCTAGACCCCCTTGCGCGCCGGTTCCGGCGCCCCGGCCTCCTTCCCGGCCCGCCGGCGCTGCTCGGCCCAGTTGGCGAGCGCGGCCGCGCACGCATGGTCGAGATGTCGAAGCCCGGACAGATCCAGCTCGATCTCCCGGTTCCGGGGCAGCGCCTCCAACTGGTCGAGCAGCTTGGGCAGCCGCAGGAAGGTCGCATGGCCGACGGCCCGTACGCGGATGGGCCGCCGGGAGACGTTGCTTCCCGGGCTGTCCGGGCTCTCCGGATCGGCGCCGGGCGCAGCCACCGCCTCGCCGTCCGCCTCCGGCTCCTCCAGCCCCACGATCTCCAGGTGTACGTGCGAGGTCTCCCACGCCGACTTGGCGATGGCCATCAGCAGCCCCAGCAGCACGCCCTCGAACATGTTGGTGGACAGGATCGCCAATGCCGTCGTCACCAGCACCACCGCCTCGCCGCGGTGCTCCCGCCACAGCGGCACCAGCTCCTTGTGCGGGATCAGCTTCCAGCCCGCATACACCAGTACGCCGGCCAGCGTCGCCACCGGCACCACGCCCAGGGCGGCCGGGAACGCCGCCGCGAAGACCAGCAGCCAGACGCCGTGCAGCACCCGCGAGGCCTTGGTCCGCGCTCCGGCCTGGACGTTGGCCGCGCTGCGTACGATCACCGCGGTCATCGGCAGCGCGCCGAGCACACCGCACACCGTGTTGCCCGCGCCCTGCGCGATCAGCTCCTTGTCGTAGTCGGTACGCGGCCCGTCGTGCAGCCGGTCCACCGCGGCCGCGCTGAACAGCGACTCCGCCGACGCGATGAGGGTGAACGCGAGGACGGTGCCGATGGCGCCCACGCCCGCGAGCCGGCCGACGTCGCCCGGGCCCGGCGGCTGGATGGCACCCAGGAGGCCCTGCACCTCGACCTTGGCCACGGGCAGTTGGAGGAATACCGAGGCAGCGGTCGCCACCGCGACGGCGGCGAGCGACGCGGGAATGACCTGCACGGCCTTCGGTAGCTTCTTCCACAGCACGAGTACCGCGATCGTGCCCGCCCCCAGCCCGAAAGCGGCCAGCGCGGTGCCGGAACCTACGGTGGAGATGAGCATCCCGGGCAGCCCGGCGATCTTCTCCAAGCCGCTGGACGGAGCCTTGGTATCGGCCATGGAGTACAGCTGACCGGCGATCAGGACCAGCCCGATGCCGGCAAGCATGCCCTCGACGACCGCGACGGAGATGGCTCTGAACCAACGGCCGAGGCGCAGCGCGCCCATGAGCAGCTGCAGCAGGCCCGCAGCGAGAACCAGTACGCCGAGGGCCGACAGGCCGTACTCCTGAACTGCCTCGTAGACCAGCACCGTCAGTCCGGCGGCCGGGCCGGAGACCTGGAGGCTGCTGCCCGGCAGCAGACCGGTGAGCAGTCCGCCGACGATGCCGGTGACCAGACCGAGCTCGGCCGGCACCCCGGAAGCGACGGCCACGCCCACGCACAGCGGCAGAGCGACGAGGAAGACGACAAGGGAAGCGGCGAAGTCGCGCCGCAGATCGAAGGAACCGGAATTCTTGACGCGGCGGAGCAGGTCCGGCCGCTGCCGGTTGGGCGCGCTCACAGCGCGGTGAAGGTGTTGGCGTGCGGCCGGTGGGCGAGCACGGAACCGGTGTGGACCTCGTAGAACCAGCCGTGCAGGCTCAGCCGTCCGTTGGCCAGGCGCCGCGCAACACAGGGGTAAGTGCGCAGTCGGTCGAGCTGGTGGAGAACGTGGGACTGCACCGCCTCGGCGATGTCGGGGCCTGTGGAGTCCGTGTCGTCCGGCAGTGGTGTCGCGTGTCCGAGCCAGTCACGGACGGCGGGCACCGCTGTAAGGTCCTCGCCCCGCACCATCGCGCCCACCGCGCCGCAGTGCGAGTGCCCGCACACGATGATGTCGGCGACGCCGAGAACCTCGACCGCGTACTCGATGGTGGCCGCCTCGCCGGCAGGGTGCGGCCCGTTGTGGCGAGGCACTATGTTGCCCGCCGTGCGCAGCTCGAAGAGCTCTCCGGGGCGTGCTCCGGTGATCAGGGAAGGGATGACCCGGGAGTCCGAGCAGGTGATGAACAGGGCGTGTGGTGACTGCCCGTCGGCCAGTCGGCTCAACTCCTCGGGCCACTGTGCGGTCCGTTGCGGGAAAGAGCGAGCGTGGTCGATGAGGTGCTTCATGTTGGGGTGCCTCCTGAGCGCCCTCGGGCGCGTCGGTGTGACGGAGATCGCGTCGATGTGACGCGGATGGTGAGAGTGGTGAGCGCTTACGGAGCGAGCAAGAGCCCAGCGGTAAGTGCCGACTCGGTGCGGCAGACGGGAATCGCTGCCCGGCCGAGCGGATGCTCAGCAGGTGTCTGAACCGGCGCCACGGTCTTGGAGATTGCGGCTCGCTCTACGGTCCGATCAGCAGCGGAAGACCTGGAGCGCGGAAGACCTGGAGCGCGGCAGGAGATCTATCGGCCGATGACCGGCCGTCGCCGTACCGCACCGCACCGGAGATGTCCGAAGCAACCATGGCGGGGACGGCAGGCGACGGCACGTCGGCGTCCGCCAAAGGCGCGGGCAAGTCGTCGGGATTCAGGCGGTTACGGGTGGCCCAGAAGTACCCTGACGCCTCTTCCGGCACCGGGGAGTGGTCGCACAGCAGAGCATGCACTCTGGCATCGACTGTTGCGACCGCATGGGACTCTGCCCCCCGGGACCATGCGCGTCAGGGGCGTTGCCGCACATTGACGTTCAACAGCCCCCGGTCACGGGACGCCACCTGCGCCCTCCCCTCGCTCCCCCGGCCCTGAGATCAGGGCCACGAACGCATGGGCCGTCTTCCGTACCTGCAACATCGCCAGCGGCACAGTTCCTCCTCGGTGTCGATCCACGCGACCTCACCTTACGCAATCTGAGAATGAATGTCATTTCCATTATTGAGGGAGCTGGTCACGCCCTGCGTGGACGACTCAGCGGATCGATCTGGCGACCCGATCCCACCCCTTCACTCTGCGTAGTGAATCCGCTTCGCTTGGTGAGCGACGCCCAGCCCATGCTCGCGGGCCTGAAGCGTTTGGGAAGCTCATCACTCTTTCGTAGGAACCATGGCCCTTCTCCGGGGGACGGAGCGCCGAAAAGGTTCACTGGGTGCTCCTTAACGATCTCTTGGCAGAGGAGTGCGGGGCATGGCCGAGCAAGCGCAGGAACAGGCACAGCAGGAACAGGCGCAGCAGGGGCAAGCGCAGTCCAACGGGGCATCTGGAGCGTCCACGTGGAATCCGTTCGCCGCCCTGGAACAAGTCGGCCTGCTCGCCCTGGGGGCCGCCGATCTCGCGCTCGACCAGGTGCGGCAGGCGACGGACCGGGGGCAGGGAGCGATGCGGCGTTCCGATCTGCGCGAGCTGATGGAGGACGGGATGAAGGAGCTGCGGGCGCGTGGTGAACTTGCCTCGCGGCGCGTCACTGAGGCGGACAGCAAGAACTACCTTGAGCTGATGGCCCGTCGGGCCGTCGAGCGGACCGAAGCCATCGCGCGGGCCGAGGGGGTCGGGTCGCCCCATGCATGACGACCTGGGATTCCGGCGGCGCATCGACGCGTACCTGCATCGGCTGGTCGACGAGGAGGAGGCCGAACTGCTTCGGCTCTCCAGTGAACTCGCGCCGCTGTGCGTCCAGTTACGCAACTCGCTGACCCGGGGGAAGCGGATGCGTGCCGCCTTCCTGTACTGGGGCTGGCGGGCCGCGGGTCAGCCGGACTGCGACGGTGTCATCAGGGCCGCTGCCGCCATGGAGCTGGTGCACGCGGCGGCCTGCACGCACGACGACATCATCGACGACAGCCGCCTGCGGCACGGCGCCCCCACTGCCCATGCCGCCTTCGCCGGGGACGGCGCGGGAGGATGGGGCAGCGGGAGCGCGGAGCCCCATGACGCGCGGCAGGAGCGGTCCGCCGCGCTCGCCATGATGCTGGGCGACCTGCTGATGGGGTATGCGGCCCAGGTCTTCGCCACCTGCGGCCTACCCGGCGCGTACGTGGCGCGCACGGTACCGCTGTGGTCGACGCTGCTGCGCGAAACCATCGCGGGCGAGTTCCTGGAGGTGCTGCGCACCGGAAGCACCGCACCCGAGGTCGCGGAATCGCTGGAGGTCGCCCGGTACAAGACCGCCAAGTACACGGTGGAGCGGCCACTGCACATGGGCGCCACCCTCGGCGGGGCCCCCAGGCACGTACTGGCCGCCTTCACCGCGTACGGGCTGCCGCTGGGCGAGGCGTTCCAGCTGCGCGACGACCTGCTCGGCACCTTCGGCGACCCGGCCGAGACCGGAAAGTCGACCCTGGACGACCTGCGGGACCGCAAGCCCACCACGCTGCTCGCCATGACCCTCTCGCTCCTGGCTCCCGACGACCGGCTGCTACTGGAGAAGACCCTCGGCAACCCCGCCCTGGACGAGTCCGATGCGGCGCTCGCGAGACGGCTGATGGACGACTGCGGGGCCCGGCGGCGCATCGAGGACATGATCGCGGAGCGGGTCTCCGCGGCACGGGGCGCCCTGAACTCCACAGCACTGCCGATGGAAGTACGCACGGCGCTCGGATCGATGGCCACCTCGGTGGCCGATCGGGCCCTGTGAGCAGCAGTTCCACACAAGCAACGGACAGACGAACAAAGAGGAGCAAACTGTGTCGGCCCAAACCGAGCAGCGTTACACCGATGCGAAACTGGACGAGCTGCGCAACCAGGGCGACCCGCTCGCCGACGAGACCGTCGCGGCCATGTTCGAGCGCGATGAGGTGCGGGACTTCAACGTCCTCATGCGCTTCTTCAGTACTGCGGGGCACAAGCTCCCCGAGGAACTGCCGCCGTCCGCGAAGTCGTTCCTGGAGACGACAGGTATGCCGCCCAAGTGGGTGGACTGGGACATCATGGAACGCGCCCGGCTGTTCTTCATGGACAACGTCGCGCACATCAACACGGGCCTGTCCTTCGCGGCGATGCCGGCCACCTACGCCGTGCCGCGCGTGGCCAAGCTGCTCGCCTCGACGCACTCCATGGACTACCCGTCGCGCCGGATGGCCAACACCGGGCAGTTCGTCACGTACCTGATGCAGACCAATGCCTTCGAGGAGGGCAGCAAGTTCATCCCGGCTGCCCAGAAGGTGAGGCTGCTGCACGCAGCGGTGCGTCACCACCTCACCCGGTCGGGGCGGTGGGACATCGAGAAGGACGGGGTGCCGCTCTGCCAGGAGGACATGATCGGCGGGCAGATCTGCTTCTCGATCCTCGTCCTGGACGCGATGCACCGGCTCGGTGTGCACATGAGCGAGGAGGGAGCGGAGGCGTACTACTACGCCTGGCGGGTCGTCGGCTCCATCCTGGGTTGCGACATGGAGTCCGCCCCGGACAACCTCACCGAGGCCCGCGCGTTCGCCGATCTCTACCTGACTCGCAATCTCGGCCCGTCCGAGGACGGTGTGCGGCTGAACAACCAGCTGATGCGGATGTACGAGGACGTGGTCCCGGGCACCCTCTTCGACCCGATCGTCCCCGCCACCATCCGCTTCCTGGTCGGCCCCACCCTCGCCGACTGGCTCCAGATCCCGCGCAGCCCGTGGGACACGGCGGCCAAGGCGGTGCCCATCATGCTCGGCCTGCTGGAGGCCGTGGAGGACAGCAGCCCGCTCGGCGAGTGGGCGCTGGACAAGGCGGGCAGTCTGCTCGCTGCCTTCGAGCTGGGCTCGCTCACCCGGGGCCGGGTGATGCAGTACGCCATCCCGGAGGAGATCAAGGGCGAGTACGGCGTACGCTCGCAAGCGCCGCGCACCCATCGCTGGGTGCCCCCAGCTCCGACGCCCACCCCGGCGAACTGACCGAGACGGGGTGACGCGGAGACTGCCCGCCGGGAGTCTTCGCAGGAGGAGGCGGAACGAGCCTCCCGCCTCCTCCTTGCCCTGTTGGGCGCGCATCTGAGACCGGTGAGCTTGCAGTTCTTGCCCTGACAGGGCTCGACCACGGCCTCGGAGTTGAGAACTTCCTTGCGGTATCACAACCGTCGTGGTCTATCCGTACCCCTCCCTTCACGCTCCGCGCTGCAGAAACAGCACTGGCCGACACGCGGATGAAGCATCCAGACAGACGTTATCCGTAGTGTCGATCTGGCATCCCGAACGTGAGTCAGTACCGAGCCCAGAGGGTCCGTAACGCCGACGGGAACCTCAGCGCAACCCTGCCTGGACCCAATGGCGTCGTCGGGCCTGCTGAGGACTAACTCTGCTTTCTCCAGAACATCGGGCGCTCCTGGCACACCACCCGGGGCTACGCGAGCGACCTCGCCCTCTCCGTCCCGGTCGCCTGCGAGCATCCAGCGCGCCCTCACCGCAGTCTTCGGATAGCGGCCTTCGAAGGCTCGGAGCCGGTCCCTGACCTCGGTGAGGTCGGTGAAGTCGTTGGGCGAGAGGGCCCTGCGCTGGACGGCAGAGAAGTAGATCTCGACTTGGTTGAGCCAGGAGGCGTGCACGGGGGTGTGGAGCATGACCGTGTTCAGGAACGCCGCGGTGAGCCGGTCGGCCGCCTTCTGACCGCGATGGGAGGAGCCGTTGTCGACGATCCAGAACACGCGCTTGGCGCTTGCGTGGGGTTCCTGGCTCAACCTGGGTAGCCAGGTTCATGAACGGGACGATGCCGGTGCGTTCTTCGGTGCGGCCGAACACCTTCGCGGCGTGGACGTCGTAGGCGGCGAGACAGGCCAGGGCACCGCCGCGTCCGTAGGTGTGATTGACGCGCATCGCCCTGGCCTTGCCGAGGGGCGAGGGTGGGGTGGCAGCGGCACCGGGCCTGGATGGAGGTCTTCTCGTCCGTGCTGATCACGTACTCGTCATCGCCGAGCTGTTCGCCCTGCCAGGTGCGGGCGTACAGGTCCAGCGCCCAGGCGGCCTTCAGCCGGAAGCCGGGGCTGGTGATGAAGATCCAGGAGCGGTGCTGCCAGGGCTTGAGCGCGTCCTGGGCCAGCCAGCGGCGCACGGTCGACGCCGACATGAACGGGGCGATACCCACCGGGCGGCCTCGCGGGCCAGTTCCGGGCACGACCAGCGTGAGAGCGGTACTTCACTCTCGGCAGGCAGCCGGCAGGCCAGCGCCTTGACCTCGGCGGCCTGCAGCGGTGTGAACGAGGCGGGACGGCCGCAGCGTTGACCGTCTTTGAGCCCGGGCAGGCCCGCATGGGCGAACCCGCTACGCCAGTGGCGCACGGTGTCCAAAGCAGCCCCGTCTCCCGGGCGTTGCATGCGTTGGAGCGTCCATGCGCGGCGTGCAGCACCACCTGTGCACGCACCCGCAGCCGGTGCTCGGTCTTGTGGCCGTAGGCCATCTTCTTCAACCGCACGCGTTCGGCGGCACTCGGGGCTATCGGACAGGGGGTGCGGACGGGCATGGCGGGCGAACCGATCGGCCGAAGTGGATCACTGGTACCCCGCGGCCTTCCCCGCCCGTCACCGCCCCAGCCCCCGCAATGACCGGTGCAAGAGGCCACTTGGGCAGGGAAAACGCAACTTCGACATGGCCCGCAGAGGCAGCTACCTTCACCTGGTCTTCGGCGATCGCCCACGGTCGCGCAGGAGTTCCTTCAGGCTGAGCCACCCGCGACGGGATGAGTTGGTCACGCCCCACGAATCCTCGCCCCGGTGCGTAAGCCACCGAACCGGGTCCACACCAGGCACCCCCACCCAGGGAGAGACGCATGCCCCATCTTGCGCTGTACACATTCGGCGTCCTGAAGTCACCTCTCGCCGATCCCGCACCTCTCACGCGCGAGTTCTACGACATTGGTGAGGCCGTCTACCGGAAGATCAGTCAGCACCCCGGGTACCTCGCTCGTGCTGAAGCGGCAGACGGTGACCGGGGCATGCTCTTCGGGGCGGACTGGGGTGCATGGGGAGAGTTCGCCGTACCGACCTGGTACGGCAAGGGCCATACGGTGGAAACCACCGCCCTGGCCGCGACCCTCTCACTCTGGACCGACCTGCGCCCCGCCTTCGACGCCATCTACACCGGTCTGCACCGTGAGGCGCTGAACAGGCGTTACGACTGGTTCGAGAGGACAGGACACCCGAATTACGTGTTCTGGTGGGTCTCCGACGGCGTGATACCCACCTGGCAGGACGGGGTTTCCAGGCTGGAACACCTCCACGACCACGGCTCCGCGCCGCACGCCTTCACCTTCCACCACTCGTTCGCCCCGGACGGAACTCCGACCAGGATCAAAAGCATCGGGCCGATGAGCGACCAGGTTCGCTGACAAGGGAGCCTGAACGACTGGGTTCGCTGTCAAACGCCCGTACCCTTCAAGCAGGCTCGATTGAATGACGGCGAACAGATGCGTCTGCGCTACGGCGGATCCGCCAGTACCTGGGGCTTCGCCCTCTACCTCGCGAGCACCGATGAGTACCAAGACACCATCCTGCCCACCAGCGGCTTCGCCGGCACCCCCGACTCGGCGTCGCTGTGCAGTTGTGCACGCTGCCGTGGCTGGGGTTCGTACCCGACAAGGTGCCGGCGGTGCCGGCAGCGGGGGTGGGCCGGCTGTCGCCGCGGCTCGGGATCGCGATGGGTGAGCTGCGCGGGTACGGCGAGCGGGAGCAGACGCGCACGAATCATCTACGGAGGTGGTCGCGTACGCCGGTTGGCGGGCGACGGACACCGGCGAGTGGAAGGAGCTGGACGAGTCTGGAGCATGTGGCCACCGCGCGGGCCCGTGCCCGCAAGGAGACCTGGACGCGGGTGGCGCACCTGCTCACATCGCGGAGCCGCGACGAGCTGGATCTGCTGCTGATGCCGGACGCCTACCTCGGGCGAACCCCGCTTGCGTGGCTGGGGATCGGTCCGACGTCGTCTCCGGCGGCCCGAAAATCTCCTCGACGAACAGCGCTGTGGGCAGGTCGGACAACGCCTGGATCCGCAACTAACCGAGTGCCGGCGGGTGCTCGGCTGGGCGGCGTCCCCAGGCCGAGATCAGCGGCGCGAGTGTCAGGTCGAGTTTGCCCGCGTGGATGGCGGCCAAGTGCGCGTCGATCTCGGCGTCGTCGGCCAGGTCGGCCGCGAGCAGCTCGCCGCGCACGTGCCGGATGGTCGCCGCCTCCAGCCGGTCGCAGGCCAGCCCGCCGACCGGGAAAGAGCCCGCCGCGGCGACATCTACCAAGCCGGCCTCACGCAATGCCCGCGGCAGTGTCCGGCCGTAGCGCAGGTCCGCGCCGCGGCGCGTCAGCAGCTCCCGGACCGCGTCGCGCAGCCGGTTGGCCCGCCGCTGCGCCGGGCCGCTGTCGTCCAGGCATGCCAGTGGCTGCAGAGCGGTATCGGCGTCCTCGACCAGCAGCCAGCCGCCGGGCCGCAGCGCCGCCGCCATCGTGGCCAACGCCCGAGCCCGGTCGGGTACATGGACCAGCACGAGCCGGGCGTGCACCAGATCGAACGTCCCCGGCTCCGGGGGTGGATCAGCGGCGACGTCGTGCCGGCGCACCTCGTACCCGCCGCCTGCCTTCAGCCACGACGGGTTGATGTCCGTGGCCAGCACGTGCCCGGTCGGACCGACGGCCGCCGCGAGCGCCTCCGGGATACTGCGGCCACCGGCCCCCACCTCCCAGCAGCGCGAGCCAGCCCTGACCCCCAGTCGATCGAAGTGCCCGCGCGTCACACCGTCGAACAGCTCGGCCAGCCAAACGAATCGCTCGCCCGCCTCGGCACGCGCGTTGTCCAGCAGGTACCCGCGGGCGGGAGCGGGCTCTCCACCGAGCGCGGTAGTCCCGCCTATCGGATCCGGTCCGACGTGCGGCGGGCGGGGCGAGGAGGTCATGACTACATGGTCAACCTTCCCAGGCCACCAGCGCCACGACGACGGGAGGGGGATATCTCACACGGCCAGCGAACCCCGCACGTCCTACAGCACGGTTCTGCACCGTGACGCGCCGGAAGGGGTACGTGCATTCGGCCCCCACTCCGTCTCACGCGCAGGTGTCCCGCCACGGGTCATAGCCACGGACTCCAGGCTGCCCCAGGCCACCGTACTGCGGTGGACGACAGAGGACAGGCGCGCCCACATCGCGGTCAACTCCTGCTGAAGCAGAAGCACTTGTGACCGGCGAGAGGGGCGGAAGCGCCGCCGACGCCACCGTACGGACGGCTGAACACGCCCCTTAGAGCCAGCCGTTGCGGCGGAACCCGCGGTGCATGAGGAAGCAGGCAACGGCCACGACGCCGAGCACCAGCGGATAGCCGAAGGTCCAGCGCAGCTCGGGCATGTAGTCGAAGTTCATTCCGTACACGCCGAAGACCATGGTGGGGACGGCGATGATGGCGACCCAGGCGCTGATCCTGCGCATGTCCTCGTTCTGGCCCATGGACACCTGGGCGAGGTTGGCCTCAAGGATCGAGTTGAGCAGCTCGTCGCAGGCGGTGACATGCTCGTTGGCCCGGGCCAGGTGGTCCGCGACGTCACGGAAGTACTTCCGGATCTCAGCGTCGACCAGCTGCGTGGGCTGCTCGGCGAGAAGCTGAACAGGTCGGCCCAACGGCACCACGGCGTGTTTGAGTTGGAGCAGTTCGCGCTTGAGCTGGTAGATCCGGCCGGGGTCTGCGCCACGTCCCCGGTGGTCTGAGAAGACCTCGCTCTCCACCGTGTCGATGTCGGCCTGCACGGCGGATATGACCGCCAGGTAGTCGTCGACGACGTGGTCGGCTATGGCGTGCAGTACGGCGGACGGGCCCTTGGCCAGATGGGCGGGCGTCGATTCGAGGCTTTCGCGGAGCGGCCCCAGCGAGCCGTGGCCGCCGTGCCGGACGGTGATCACGAAGTCGGGGCCGGTGAAGACCATGATCTCCCCGGTTTCCACCACTTCGCTGGTCGCGGTGAGCCGGTCGTGCTCGACGTAGGTGACGGTCTTGAGCACGGTGAAGAGCGTGTCGTTGTAGCGCTCCAGCTTCGGCCGCTGGTGGGCGTCGACGGCGTCCTCCACAGCCAGCGGGTGCAGACCGAAGAGTTCGCCGATGCCGGAGAACTCCTCCTCAGTCGGTTCGTGCAGACCGATCCATACGAAGCCGTTGCCGGTCTTGCGGACCCGCTCGATCGCCTCGTGCGCCGGGCAGTGGCTGGTCTGGCGCACACCGTCCACGTAGACCGCACAGTTCACGACGCAGCTACCGAGCGGCGACCGCGCCGGATGGCTCAGGTCCACGCCCTTCTGGCGCGCGCTAGGGATACGGACCGTTTTGCGAAGGTTATGCATCATCGACACGCTGGCTCCTACCTGGTGGCGTGGCCGCCAGTATGCCTAGCTGCGGAACGCGGAACCAAGGTCGCCGGGAAGGCTCTGAGCTCGGGCTCCCAGGTTCCCCTTGCGCTGGCTTGCCGTCCGGTCGGTCGACCACCGCTGCCAGGACGACGAGATCGGGCCGACGCTGCCGTGCCCGTCCCGGTGATGAACCGTATCCAGGCCGTAGGTCCCAGCTTCACACCGGCGGACCACTCCCGCTGTCCC
>NZ_JBFAIP010000017.1:0-113606 GCF_040654775.1 Streptomyces sp. NPDC050636 | reverse complement strand
GCCGGCCCCGCGTGGCGTCCCGCAGATCGAGGTCGCCTTCGACATCGACGCCAACGGCATCATGCACGTCGCCGCCAAGGACCTCGGCACCGGCAAGGAGCAGAAGATGACCGTCACCGGCGGCTCCTCGCTGCCGAAGGACGAGGTCGACCGGATGCGCCAGGAGGCCGAGCAGTACGCGGACGAGGACCACCGCCGCCGCGAGGCCGCCGAGGCCCGCAACCAGGGCGAGCAGCTCGTCTACCAGACCGAGAAGTTCCTCAAGGACAACGAGGACAAGGTCCCCGGCGAGGTGAAGACCGAGGTGGAGACCGCCGTCGGCGAGCTGAAGGAGAAGCTCAAGGGCGACGACACCGCCGAGATCCGCACCGCCACGGAGAAGGTCGCGGCCGTCTCCCAGAAGCTGGGCCAGGCCATGTACGCCGACGCCCAGGCCGCGCAGGGCGCCGCTGGTGCCGAGGGCGCTGCCGGTGCCGCCGGTGAGCAGGCCAAGGCCGAGGACGACGTCGTGGACGCCGAGATCGTCGACGACGAGAAGCCGAAGGACGCAAAGGGTGGTGCCGCGTGACGGAGGAGACCCCGGGCTTCGACGAGAAGCCCGACGTCCCCTCCGACACCGAGTCCGCAGGAACCCCTGACGACACGGCGCAGAGTGCCGAGTCCGCCGAAACGGCGGGCTCGGCCCCGGCCGGGGACGACAAGCAAGGCACTCAAGGCCTCCAGGAAACTGCTCTCACGGCGCAGCTGGACCAGGTGCGTACGGCGCTCAACGAGCGCACGGCGGACCTCCAGCGGCTCCAGGCGGAGTACCAGAACTACCGCCGTCGGGTGGAGCGGGACCGGGTCACGGTCAAGGAGATCGCCGCGGCGAACCTCCTGTCCGAGCTCCTTCCCACCCTCGACGACGTCGGTCGCGCCCGCGATCACGGCGAGCTGGTCGGCGGCTTCAAGTCGGTGGCCGAATCGCTGGAGACCGTGGTCGCCAAGCTCGGTCTGCAGCAGTTCGGAAAGGAGGGCGAGCCCTTCGACCCGACGATCCATGAGGCGCTGATGCATTCCTACGCGCCGGATGTCACCGAGACCACGTGCGTTGCGATCCTGCAGCCCGGGTATCGGATCGGTGAACGAACGATCCGCCCTGCGCGGGTCGCCGTCGCCGAACCGCAGCCGGGCGCGCAGACCGCCAAGTCCGCCTCCGAGGAGGACACCAAGGCTGCGGACGAGGAGAGCGGTGGCCCGGACGAGGGCTGACGTGACGACACGAGAGAAAACCGCGCGGAAGGAGGGACGTCGGGGATGAGCACCAAGGACTTCGTGGAGAAGGACTACTACAAGGTCCTCGGCGTCCCGAAGGACGCCACCGAGGCGGAGATCAAGAAGGCGTACCGGAAGCTCGCCCGCGAGAACCACCCGGACGCCAACAAGGGCGACGCCAAGGCCGAGGAGCGCTTCAAGGAGATCTCCGAGGCGAATGACGTCCTGGGCGACGCCAAGCGCCGCAAGGAGTACGACGAGGCGCGCACGCTGTTCGGCAACGGCGGCTACCGCCCCGGCCCCGGCGGGGCCGGCGGCAGCTTCAACTTCGACCTGGGCGACCTCTTCGGGGGCTCCCAGGGACAGGGCCAGGGCGGCGGCGCAGGCGGCTTCGGCGGCGGGCTCGGGGACGTCTTCGGCGGCCTGTTCAACCGCGGCGGCGCGGGTACGCGTACCCAGCCGCGCCGCGGCCAGGACATCGAGTCCGAGGTGACGCTCAGCTTCACCGAGGCGGTCGATGGGGCCACGGTCCCGCTGCGGATGTCCAGCCAGGCGCCGTGCAAGGCGTGTTCGGGCACCGGCGACAAAAACGGTACTCCTCGGGTCTGCCCGACGTGTGTCGGCACCGGCCAGGTCAGCCGGGGCGCGGGTGGCGGCTTCTCGCTCACCGACCCGTGCGCCGACTGCAAGGGCCGCGGCCTGATCGCCCAGGACCCGTGCGAGGTCTGCAAGGGCAGCGGGCGCGCGACGAGCTCCCGCACCATGCAGGTCCGCATCCCCGCGGGCGTCTCCGACGGGCAGCGCATCCGGCTGCGCGGCAAGGGCGCCCCCGGTGAGCAGGGCGGCCCGGCCGGCGATCTGTATGTCGTGGTGCATGTCGACGCCCACCCGGTCTTCGGCCGCAAGGGCGACAACCTCACCGTCACGGTGCCGGTCACCTTCCCGGAGGCCGCGCTGGGCGGCGAGATCAAGGTGCCGACGCTGGGCGGCCCGCCGGTCACGCTGAAGCTGCCGGCCGGTACCCCCAACGGACGCACCATGCGGGCCCGCGGCAAGGGCGCGGCCCGTAAGGACGGCACCCGAGGTGATCTGCTGGTCACCATAGAGGTGGTCGTCCCCAAGGACCTCAGCGACAAGGCGAAGGAAGCGCTGGAGTCCTATCGCGAGGCGACCGCGGGGCAGGACCCGCGGGCGGAGCTGTTCCAGGCCGCGAAGGGAGCTTGAGATGGACAGCCGGGGCGGGCAGCGTCGTAACCCGTATGAACTGACCGAAGAGTCGCCGGTGTACGTCATCTCCGTCGCGGCTCAGCTCTCCGGGCTGCATCCGCAGACCCTGCGGCAGTACGACCGGCTGGGCCTGGTCTCGCCCGACCGCACGGCCGGGCGGGGCCGCCGCTATTCGGCCCGGGACATCGAACTGCTCCGCACGGTGCAGCAGTTGTCCCAGGACGAGGGCATCAACCTCGCCGGCATCAAGCGCATCATCGAGCTGGAGAACCAGGTCGCGGCCCTGCAGCAGCGGGTCGCCGAGCTGCAGGGCGCTCTGGAGGGTGCCGCCAGCGCGATGCAGCAGCGGGAGGCGGCGGTGCACGCCTCGTACCGGCGTGATCTGGTGCCGTATCAGGATGTGCAGCAGACCAGCGCGCTGGTGGTGTGGCGGCCCAAGCGGTCGTCGGAGTAGCGGGCGGGTCGGGGGCGTTCGTCCCGCACGTCACGCAGCAGAGGGCCGGGGAAACTCGGCCCTTTTCTCGTGCTTGCGCGGTGGTTCGCCACCCAGCTCAGCAGCCGTTGTAGCCGGCCGTCGGCATCGAGAGGCGGCGGTGCACATGCGATTTCATCGCCAGGGTGTAGACCGGCTCGTCGAGGTCGGCGGTCTCCAGGCGTACGCCGGCGGCGGCGCACCGTGCGGTGAATTCGTCGGCCCCGTCGATGGCGTTCTCCAGCGCCCGGCGGTTGGGCGTCACGAACACATCGACCAGGCCCTCTTCCACATCACTCCACAGCGCGCTGTGGTCGGCGCGCAGTTGGTGCAGGCTGAGCTGGCAGGTCAGGTGGTAGTCACGGGCCGCCGCCCACTGTTTGCACATGTCGTGCTGGCTGCGGTCGTCGACCAGGAAAGGATCCTCGTCCAGTTCGGACAGCGGCATCAGGCAGGCGATCGCCGTCACTCGGACCGAGTTCATCGTGCCCTCCGGGGCGTGGCGACTGTGGGGGCGACGATACCCCCGCAGACGGCCCGGGGTGGAGGGGCTGTGCCGGGTGGCGAGGCGTAACCGCAGGCGTGGCAGATCTTCCATCCGTCCTGGTTGACGGCGAGTTGGCCGCCGCAGCGCGGACAGAGCTCGGCGTGGGGTTGCGGCCGGGCAGGTTCAGAGCGGCGGGGAAGAGTCATCGCGATGCGCAGTGCCGACGCCATGCGGCCTCCAGCTGCCGTGTTTTGCCCGGGAGAGGTCCGAAGAGGTCCGCTATCTGCGCGGGGCTGTTCGGTTTCCTACGGTTCCTGGGTACCAGGTGGGGGCCGACGGGCGGGTGGGGAAGGGCGATTTTCGGACAGGTATGGACCTGCTGGTATCGGTGCATGGGCCGGACCGGGGCAGGCAGTGGTCGGACCGGAGGTCAGGCCCGCCCGAGCGCCTTGGTCACCGAGATCTCGATCATCACGCGATCGGGGTTGGGCGTCGGCGTCCGGCCGTAGCGCGCGGCGTAACGGCTCACCGCGTCCGCCACCGACTCGGCGTCCGTACGCACCCGCGCGATGCCCTCCAGCGTCGCCCAGCGGCCGCGGTCCACCTGGCACACGGCGACGGTGGCCCCGTCGGGCCCGGCGGCGAGGACGTTCTTGACCTTGGTGCTGTCCTTGCGGGTGATGACGCGCGCGATCCGCTGCCCGGCGTCGAAGGTGACACCGACCGGGACGACGTGCGGGGTGCCGTCCGCACGCAGGGTGGTCAGCGTGCACATGAAGTACTCGTCCCAGAAGGCGAGGTACTCGGGGGTGAGGGAGGTGAGGTCGTGGGCCATGGGGGCAAGGGTAGGCCCGTGTCCCTTACGGGGTCGCGGGCCGATCCTGGAAGTCAGAGGAAGTCGTTGGTGTCCAGGTCGAAGGAGAAGGGGGCGGGGAGGGGGATGGGCTTGCCGAAGGGGGTGGTGATGTTCCCTACGTAGTCATCTGCGATGGGGTCGCTGAAGAGCGTGATGGTGGACTTGTCGCGGTCGACGAGGAGGTACAGAGGGATGCCTGCGCGTGCATAACAGTGACGTTTCGTGGTGCGGTCGCCAAAGGGCTTACTGCTGGTGACTTCGACGACCATGGTGATGCCGTCGCATGGCATCCATGGCTCCGCCCCTCGGAAGATGCGCAGATCGCGGGGGGCGTAGACGGCATCTGGGATGAGCCGATTGGCGGGGTCTTCACCGCTGCTGGGCGCCTTGATGCCCTTGTTGGCGGATTCATCCATGTCGGCTGCGGACTTCCTCAAGACCTGCCGCTTCAGCGTGCTCAGGTAGTCCTCGTGATCTCCGTCGGTCGGCGGCGTCACAACGATCTCCCCCTCGATCAGCTCGGCCTGGAAACCCTTTGGGGTCTTCAGGGCGAGGAAGTAATCCAGGAGGGTCTCTTCGTCGGTAGCCATCGGCTCGTGTGCCATAGCCGTCATGCTGCACCTCCTTGTGGTCGAAGGCCAGTGTGGGAGGGTGCGGCCGCTGGCGAAGGGAAGTTCGGCCGGGTTCACTCGCAGGTGGGATGTCCGTATGAGAGGACCAGGCCGCAGGACCAACCTTGAGTGGAATAGACTCAACTTATCGCACGTTAGTGAATGCAAGAACATCGTCAGGCACCGCACGAGGAGGAGTACGGGGACGTGGACGCCGAGCTGACCAACAAGAGCCGGGAAGCGCTGAGCGCCGCCAATGAGCGGGCGGTCACCGCCGGGCATGCGGACATGACGTCCGCGCATCTGCTGCTCGCGCTGCTGGCCGGGCGGGACAACGAGAACGTCATGGACCTGCTGGCGGCCGTCGAGGCGGACGCCGCCGCGTTGCGCAACGGCGCCGAGCGGCAGATCGCCGCGCTGCCCAGCGTGCAGGGATCGACCGTTGCGCCGCCGCAGCCAGACCGCGATCTGCTCGCCGTCATCGCGGACGCCTCGCAGCGCGCCAAGGAGCTCGGCGACGCGTACATCTCCACCGAGCACCTGCTCATCGGCATCGCGGCCAAGGGCGGCAAGACCGGTGAGCTGCTGGCACAGCAGGGTGCCACCGCCAAGAAGCTGCTGGCCGCGTTCGAGGCGAGCCGGGGCGGGCAGCGGGTGACCACCGCGGATCCCGAGGGCACGTACAAGGCGCTGGAGAAGTTCGGTACGGACTTCACCGCCGCCGCCCGCGAGGGCCGGCTCGACCCGGTCATCGGCCGGGACCACGAGATCCGCCGCGTCGTGCAGGTGCTGTCGCGGCGTACGAAGAACAACCCGGTGCTGATCGGCGAGCCGGGCGTCGGCAAGACCGCCGTCGTCGAAGGGCTCGCGCAGCGCATCGTGAAGGGCGATGTCCCCGAGTCGCTGCGCAACAAGCGGCTGGTCTCGCTCGACCTGGGCGCGATGGTCGCGGGGGCGAAGTACCGCGGCGAGTTCGAGGAACGGCTGAAGACCGTCCTGGCGGAGATCAAGTCCAGCGACGGCCAGATCATCACGTTCATCGACGAGCTGCACACGGTCGTCGGTGCGGGCGCCGGCGGCGACTCCTCGATGGACGCGGGCAATATGCTCAAGCCGATGCTGGCCCGCGGTGAGCTGCGGATGGTCGGCGCCACGACGCTCGACGAGTACCGCGAGCGGATCGAGAAGGACGCGGCGCTGGAGCGGCGTTTCCAGCAGGTGCTGGTCGCCGAGCCGACGGTCGAGGACACCGTCGCGATCCTGCGCGGTCTCAAGGGGCGCTACGAGGCGCATCACAAGGTGCAGATCGCCGACTCGGCTCTGGTCGCCGCGGCCACCCTCTCCGACCGCTACATCACCTCCCGCTTCCTGCCCGACAAGGCCATCGACCTGGTCGACGAGGCCGCGTCCCGGCTCCGTATGGAGATCGACTCCTCGCCCGTCGAGATCGACGAGCTCCAGCGCGCCGTGGACCGTCTCAAGATGGAGGAACTGGCCCTCAAGAACGAGACCGACGCCGGATCCGTCCAGCGGCTGGAGAAGCTGCGCAAGGACCTCGCCGACAAGGAGGAGGAGCTGCGCGGCCTGACCGCCCGTTGGGAGAAGGAGAAGCAGGGCCTCAACCGGGTCGGTGAGCTGAAGGAACGGCTCGACGATCTGCGTGGGCAGGCCGAACGCGCCCAGCGGGACGGTGACTTCGACACCGCCTCCAAGCTTCTCTACGGCGAAATCCCCAGCCTGGAAAGGGAGTTGGCGGAAGCCGCCGAGGCGGAGGCGGAGCAGGAGGCGGAGGCTTCCAAGGACGGCGTGGGTGCCAAGGGCCCGATGGTCAAGGAAGAGGTCGGCCCGGACGACATCGCGGACGTCGTCGGCTCCTGGACCGGCATCCCCGCCGGCCGTCTCCTCGAAGGCGAGACGCAGAAGCTGCTGCGCATGGAGGACGAGCTCGGCAAGCGGCTGATCGGGCAGGACGAGGCGGTACGCGCCGTGTCGGACGCGGTGCGCCGCACGCGCGCGGGCATCGCCGATCCGGACCGCCCCACCGGTTCGTTCCTCTTCCTCGGCCCCACCGGCGTCGGCAAGACCGAGCTGGCCAAGGCGCTCGCGGACTTCCTCTTCGACGACGAGCGGGCGATGGTCCGTATCGACATGAGCGAATACAGCGAGAAGCACAGCGTCGCGCGGCTGGTCGGCGCGCCGCCCGGCTATGTCGGCTACGAGGAGGGCGGCCAGCTGACGGAGGCGGTGCGCCGCCGTCCGTACAGCGTCATCCTGCTGGACGAGGTCGAGAAGGCGCACCACGAGGTCTTCGACATCCTGCTCCAGGTCCTCGACGACGGCCGGCTCACCGACGGCCAGGGCCGCACGGTCGACTTCCGCAACACCATCCTCATCCTCACTTCCAACCTCGGCTCGAATGTCCTGATGGACCCCTTGCTCAAGGAGGAGCAGAAGAAGGAAAAGGTACTGGAGACGGTCCGCGCCTCCTTCCGCCCGGAATTCCTCAACCGCCTCGACGACCTGGTGGTCTTCCATCCGCTCGGCACGGACCAGCTGCAGCGGATCGCCCGGATCCAGATCGGCCATCTCCAGCGGCGTCTCGCCGACCGCCGCCTCACCCTGGACGTCACCGACCGCGCCCTGACCTGGCTCGCCTGGCTCGGCCAGGAACCGGTCACCGACGCCCCCGCCCCTGACCTCTCGTACGGGGCCCGCCCGCTGCGCCGCCTGGTCCAGACGGCCATCGGCGATCAGCTGGCGCGCGCCATTCTTTCGGGCGAGGTGTTGGACGGGGACACGGTGCGGGTGGATGTGGACGGCGACCATCTGTCGGTGGAGGCGGCCCGCGCGGCGGGCTGAGCGGCGTACGGCAGCGGGGCGGAGCGCCGCCGGCCGGCTGCCTGAACGGGGGCATGCTCCGCCCCCCCCGGCCTGGGCTTGCCAGAACGGGGCGGAGATGGTGGAGGATGGCAATGACCATACGAAGGGAATTCCACGGTGAGCATCGACCCGTCCTCGATTCCGAATTTCGGGGGCCAGCCCGAGCCCGAACCGCAGCCGTCGGGTCCTGAGGGGCCCGTCGTGCCCGACCAGGACCTGGTCAAGCAGCTCCTCGACCAGATGGAGCTGAAGTACGTAGTCGACGAGGAGGGTGACCTCGCCGCCCCGTGGGAGCAGTTCCGCACGTACTTCATGTTCCGCGGCGAGGAGGAGCAGCAGATCTTCTCCGTCCGTACGTTCTATGACCGCGCCCACGGCATCGACGACAAGTCGAAGCTGCTGGAGGCGATCGACGACTGGAACCGCCGGACGCTGTGGCCCAAGGCCTACACCCACACCCACGACGACGGAACCGTCCGTCTGATCGGTGAGGCATCGATGCTGATCGGCACCGGTGTCTCGCTCGAACACTTTGTTTCGAGCACGGTCAGCTGGGTCCGCGCCTCGATCGAGTTCGACAAGTGGCTTGTCGAGCAGCTCGGCCTGGAGGCCGAGATCGAAGGCGACCCGGACGACAAGCCGGGCGACGACGAGGCCTGAGCCTCGGGCGTCACCACTACCTGGCTGCGCGGGCCCCGGAGCTTATGGCTCCGGGGCCCGCGTCCGTCTGTGACGCCGGCCGCCGCGATTTCTGCCGAATCGCATTCCACCCGGAGTGAGGCCAATGAGGCGATTTCGCCGGATGGCTTCTCAGTCAGAGCAGCTGAAGGCGCGAGACCGCCTCTTGCAGCACCTTCTCCTGTTTGCAGAAGGCGAAGCGTACGAATGGTGCGCCCTCGTCCCGGTGGTCGTAGAAGACCGCGTTCGGGATGGCGACCACGCCGGCCCGCTCCGGGAGGGCGCGGCAGAAGGCGAAGCCGTCGTCGTAGCCGAGGGACCGGATGTCCGTGGTGATGAAGTAGGTGCCGGACGGCCGGAAGACCTGGAAGCCCGCCTCGGTGAGGCCGGTGGCCAGGATGTCGCGCTTTGTGCGCAGGTCGTCACGTAGGGCGGTGTAGTAGCTGTCGGGGAGGGCGAGGGCCTCGGCGACCGCGTACTGGAACGGGCCGGCGGAGACGTAGGTCAGGAATTGTTTGGCGGAGCGGACGGTGCTCACCAGCTCCGGCGTTGCCGTGACCCAGCCGACCTTCCAGCCCGTGAAGGAGAAGGTCTTGCCGGCCGACCCGATGGTGACGGTCCGTTCGCGCATTCCGGGAAAGGACGCGAGCGGGAGATGCTCGCCCTCGAAGACCAGGTGCTCGTAGACCTCGTCCGTCACCACGAGCAGGTCGCGTTCCACTGCCAGTTCGGCGATGGTGGCGAGTTCGTCGCGGTTGAGGACGGTGCCGGTGGGGTTGTGCGGGGTGTTGAGGAGGATGAGGCGGGTGCGGTCGGTGACGGCGTCCCGGAGTTCGTCCAGGTCGAGGGCGTATGCGCCGGTCTCCGGGTTCGGGCGCAGGGTCACCGGGACACGGGTGCCGCCCGCCATCGCGATGCACGCGGCGTACGAGTCGTAGTACGGCTCCAGCGCGATGACCTCGTCGCCCGGTTCGAGGAGGGCCAGGAGCGAGGCGGCGATGGCCTCCGTGGCGCCGGCGGTGACCAGGACCTCGGTGTCGGGGTCGTGGACCAGGCCGAGGTGACCGTAGAAGCGCTGCTGGTGCGCGGCGACGGCGCTGCGGAGTTCGGGGATGCCGGGGCCGGGAGGGTATTGATTGCCGCGGCCGTCGCGCAGCGCGCGTACTGCCGCCTCGCGGATTTCCTCGGGCCCGTCGGTGTCGGGGAATCCCTGGCCGAGGTTGATGGAGCCGGTACGTACGGCGAGTGCCGACATCTCGGCGAAGATCGTTGTGCCGAACTCGGCGAGGCGGCGGTTGAGCAGCGGTCGGTCCATGCGCGCCATCCTCCGCCGAACCTCTGGAGTTCCTCAACTGTGCTTTGAGTTCTTTCCGGCCAGGGCATCAGCCCCACACGAACGACAACGACGGCCGTCGACGACGGCCAGCGGCGCGAGAACGGCGCCGGTACGGCGCACGGGGCGCCGGACGGAGCGGATGCCTCGCTTCGGGGGAATGAAAGGAGTGTGAGGCAGATGGGAATCGTGGTTTTCCTGGTGATCTGCGTCGTGGTCATCGCTTCGGTGGCTGCGGCCTCGCGGAGTGGTTCCGGCCGGGGACGCAAGCGTGGCAGCCGGTACTCGAACTCGGGTGGCGGCGGCTGGTGGGTCGCCGGCGGTGACTCCGGATCGAGCGGTGGTGGCTGCGGCGGCGGATCCTCGTGCGGGGGCGGTGGCTCCTCGTGCGGCGGTGGCGGTGGTGGCGGAGGAGGAGGCTGCGGTGGTGGTGGCGGAGGCGGATGCTGACGGATCGCGGAGCCTTGGCGGAGCCTGAGCCTTCGTTTTCGTCTTCGTCTTCGTCTTCGCCTTCATACGGGTCGTGCTCACGGTGCGCTTGAGGCTGTGAGCACGGCGGTATGGAAGGCCGTCTCTGCGGGGGCGGACACCACTGTCCGACGGTCGTCACTGTGGGGGTGTTCACGATCGTCCGACGGCCGCCCCCGTGGTGGTGCACACCACTGTCCGGCGGCTGTTCTCACGGCCGTACCCGCGGCCGTCCCAGCGGCCGCGAAGGCCCTTCCGAGCTGCACACATGCACGCGGCTCATGCCCCTCAGCATATGCATCTGGCGGGGGTCGGGGGCATCACCAACGCCCGTTGTGTGATTGGCAGTTGAACAACTGAACTGCTGGGCCCTCTAGGGGATGGAAACCCGGCGAAGATGGGTAAAACCGCTGTGGGCGAAGCCCCTTTCATGATTCCCTCTCTTTTGAGAATCCCCCAGTTCTCGCATCCCACGTGGGCACGAGCCGGCAGGCAGTCATACATCCCTGAACCCCTTTCGGGCGGGCCGGCCCACCATCCACTGCGTGCTTGCGGAGCCGACCCATGCTCACGACCCTGAAAACGGCTTACACCGATACCCGTGCATCCGATCTGGCCTGGGCTCTGGGCAGGGAACCCCTGCCGGCCCTGGCTGTGCTCAATCTTCAACTCAACGACGCCCAGGTCCAGTTGAGGCTGCTGGGGGCTTCACATCAAGTGCTCCTTGAGGAGGAGCGCGGCAGTTGTTCCGAGACGGTCGCCTGTATGCCGGGGAGCAGTACGCCGCTTCCGCTGGGTGTGGCGAAGCGGCTGGGCGACTGGGAGTACGAATTCGCCGCACACGTCGAGACGTTGTCGCGCGGCTCGTTCGCGGGGCGCGCACAGGAGTTGCTCGCGCTGGTCGCCGAACATCCGCACGGCCTCGCCGGGACGTTTCCCGGTTCGCCGCACGCCTTCACCGCGATGCTGGCGCAGCGCCGGCCGGGTCAGGTGCACTGGCGGACCTGGCATGCGTACCCGCAGGAGGGCCGGTTGGTGGCCACGCGTACCCGCGTCGGCGTACGGGCGGCGGTCGTGGCGGCCTAGAGGATGTTCTAGGGGATGTTCTAGGGGGTGTCCCACGGGGCGTGAAGTGGGTGTCTTACGGGATATGAGTGGCGCGTCTGCATTCATCTCAACTGCTTGGCGTGGACCGCAGATGCACTCGTGTGGGTGACAAAGAGGCACGGAACCGTCACGTAGCGTTCATTTCATGATCGACCCGCCAGAGTCCGCTCTCGCCGGTGCCCTCAGGTCGTCGAAGGCCATGGGGCCGGCGCGGCTGCCCGTGCCGTCCGGGCTCGGCCGTCTGCTGGTCCTCGCCGTTGTCTTCGTCTGCGCCGCCTGCGGTCTGGTCTACGAGCTCGAACTGGTCGCGCTGGCCACGTACTTGGTGGGCGACTCCGTCACCCAGGCGTCGGTCGTGCTGTCCGTCATGGTGTTCGCCATGGGCGTCGGCGCGCTGCTGGCGAAGCGGCTGCGGTGTCGGGCGGCGGTCGGGTTCGGTGCGGTCGAGGCGGCGCTCGCGCTCGTCGGCGGCACGTCGGCGATGGCGCTCTACGCCTGCTTCGCCTGGTTCGGCCAGTCCCGCTTGGCGCTTGTCGGCTTCTCTCTGGCCATCGGCGTACTGATCGGCGCCGAGGTGCCGCTGCTGATGACGCTGATCCAGCGGGTCCGCCGCCAGGACGCGGGCGGCGCGGTCGCCGATCTCTTCGCCGTGGACTACGTTGGCGCGCTCGTGGGCGGCCTCGCATTCCCCTTCCTTCTGCTGCCCTGCCTCGGGCAGTTGACCGGCGCACTGGTCACCGGCGCGGTCAATGCGGTGGCCGGGGGCACGCTCGTGCTGTGGCTGTTCCGCCACGATCTGACCGTCCGCGCGCGGTGGACGCTGCTCGTCGTCAATGCGCTGACGCTCGCCCTGCTCGCCGCGGGCATGATGCTGGCCACGCCCTTCGAGCAGGCCGCCCGGCGGGCGGTGTACGGCTCGGCGGCGCGGGTCGCGGTGCAGACCGGCTTCCAGGAAGTGGTGGTGACGGGCGGCGCGGGCGGCGGAGCCGGTGCGGGACGGGGGAGGAAAGGTTCCGGCCGTCCGCTGGAGCTCTATCTGGACGGCCGGCTGCGGGTCAGCGCGGACAACGAGTACCGCTACCACGAAGCGCTGGTGCATCCGGCGATGTCGGGCGGTCCGCGCGGCCGGGTGCTGGTCCTCGGCGGTGGGGACGGAATGGCGGCGCGCGAGATCCTCCGTTACCGCGCGGTCCGTTCGGTGACCATCGTCGAACTCGACCCCGGTGTCGTGCGGTTGGCGCGTACGGACCCCGGCCTGTCCGCCCTCAACCGGCATTCGCTGAGCGATCCGCGGGTGCGGGTGGTGACGGCGGACGCTTTCGACTGGCTGCGCCAGCGGGGCGCGTCCCCCGGCGGCCGGCGGCCGGTGCCGTACGACGTCATCGTCTCCGACCTTCCCGATCCCGGGATCACCGCCAGCACCAAGCTCTACTCGCAGGAGTTCTACGGCCTCGCCTCGCGGGTGCTGGCCGGCGACGGGCGGCTGGTGGTGCACGCCGGGCCGCCGGTCGCGCGGCCGCGGACTTATTGGACCGTGGAGGCGACCCTGCGGTCGGTGGGTCTGTCGACCGCCCCGTTCCGTATGTCCGGCCGGGCCGCGGAGTTCTCCGGCGGCCCGGACCGCGAGCTCGATCTGCCCGAGTCCGGTGGCCCGGCCGGCCCGCCCGACCTCGTCGACCTGATGGATCCGGACGCGCCCGGTGGGCCGGAGGGGCCGAGGACCGCGCCGACGTGGGGCCTGGCCCAGTACTGGGGCTTTGTGCTCGCCGCGCGGCAGCCGCCGCGGCCGGCCCTGGCGGCCGACGCGCCCCCGCTCGCGGCTCTCACTCGCGAGACGCTGCGGGCCGGCGTGCGCGCGTCCGTCCGGGCTCGGATCCCCGGCCTGCCCGCGTCGACGCTGATGCATCCGCGCTATCGGGAGTAGAGCGGCGGGCGGCCCGGCGTACGGGACGGGGCGGGACCGGGGGCGTCCTGGGGCGGGTGGGCAGAAAGTTGTGCGGGAGCGAGCACGGGTCAGGGGGGTGCTGGGTAGGCTCCCATGTCATGGAGCATGAGGTGTACGTTCCGTTTCCCGTCGGGACCGTGCGGCAGGCGCTGACCGAGCCGGAGCGGGTGGCGCGCTGCGTGCCGGGCGTCCAGCTCGACGCCGACGCGGCCCCGGATATCCCCGAAGGCCGCCTGCGGCTGCGTATCGGCAGCTCCACCATCACCTATCGCGGCACGCTGACGGTGGCCGACGCGGGTGCGGACGGGGGCGAGGGCAGACCTGGCGACGGCGACACGGACGCCGTGGTGACCGTCGAGGCGCACGGCACTGAGGCGCGCGGCGACGGGTCCGTGGCGCTGACGCTGACCGTCCGGTTGTCCCCGGCTGCCGAGCCCGGTCCCGGTACGACGCTGGCCTGCGTCGGCACGGTCCGCGGGGACGGCCGGCTCGCCGAGGCCACCGATCAGTCCGCCGAGACGGCGGGCCGCCGCCTGCTGGACCGCTTCGCGGCGAACCTGGCCGCGGATCTGGGACAGCGGCCGGTGGCTGAGCCGGAGCCGGAGCCGGAGCCGGGCGAGGCGGCGGGCTCGGAAGACGGCCCCGGTGCGTCCGCCGAGCCGTCCGGGCGCGGGGTGTTCGGCACCGAGGTGCCGCCGCCGTCGCTGGATCCGCTCAGTGACGCGGACGAGACCGCGGATGCGGCGGAGGCCGCCGACGCGGGTGGTCTGGCCGATGTGGGCGACACGGGCGATGCGTACCACTACAGCTACGACGGTGAGACGGACGGGGGCGCGCCCGCCGAGGCCGCGCATGCCCGCCGCACGATGATCGGGCGCAGTGCGGAGGAGGTCGACCACGCGCCGCCGCGCGGGCGGTACGCCCCGGTTCCCGCGCCCGAGACCAGCGGGACCTCGGCGGCGCTGCGCTGGGCGGCGCCCGCCGCCGCAGTGGTGTTGGCGTCCGCCGTGGTCGTCGGCCGGGTGCTGCGCCGCCGCCGCTGATGCCGGAGGCCGGGGGCAGAGGGCGGCGGCGAAGGGCCGGCGGACGAAGGGCCGGCGGGCACGGGGACAACGGACTTGCCGGACCACTCGTCTAGGGTCGGTTCCGTGAGCACCGACAACACCTCGAGCAGTGCGTCGCAGACGCGGTCGGACGGCGTGCGGCTGGCCGCCGGAGACGCCGAACTGACCGTCCATCCGGACAACGGCTGCCGGATCGGCAGCCTCCGTGTCGGCGGGCTGGAGTTGCTGCGGCAGGGCGCCAAGTACGGCTGTTTCCCGATGGTTCCGTGGTGCGGCCGGATCGATCACGGGCGGTTCCGCAGTGGCGCCCAGCTGCACCAGATGCCGGTCAACTCCCCGCCGCACGCCATCCACGGCACCGGTCGCAACCTCCGCTGGCGCACGGCGCGTTCGAGCGCGACGGCGGCTGCCTTCACCTACGATCTCGCCGATCCGGCGGCCCCTTGGCCGTATCCGGGGCTTGTCACCCAGCTCGTCGAACTCGCCGAGGACGGCCGTTCGCTCACCCTCACCCTGGGCGTCGAGGCGAGCGGCGACTCCTTCCCGGCGCAGGCCGGCTGGCACCCCTGGTTCGTACGGAAGCTCGGCGAGGCAGCGGACGACGGTGGCGATGGGGCGGGGGCGCAGCTCGACTTCGTCGCCGAGTGGCAGGAGGAGCGGGGCGAGGACCACCTGCCGACCGGCCGGCGGATCGTCCCGAAGCCGGGGCCCTGGGACGACTGCTTCGGCATGCCGCGCGGTGTGGACGTGACGCTCACCTGGCCGGGCCGGCTGGAGCTGAAGATCACCAGCCGTGCGGAGTGGGTCGTCGTCTACGACGAGCAGGAGGCGGCGGTCTGCGTCGAGCCGCAGTCGGGCCCGCCGAACGGTCTCAATACGCTGCCGCGCCTGGTCACGCCCATCGATCCCCTGGAGATCTCCACGACGTGGAGCTGGAAGCCGCTGGCTTAAGCTCATGCGCATGAGCGAGGACGTACGTGGCGAGCTGCTGCAGCAGATCAAGGACAAGGCCGTGGTGCACGGCAAGGTGATTCTTTCGTCCGGCAAGGAGGCCGATTACTACATCGACCTGCGCCGGATCACCCTGGACGGCGAGGCATCGCCGCTGGTCGGCCAGCTGATGCTGGATATCACCGCCGATCTGGACTACGACGCGGTCGGCGGGCTGACGCTCGGCGCCGACCCGGTCGCGACATCGATGCTGCACGCCTCCGCCGCGCGCGGCCGGCGGCTGGACGCGTTTGTCGTCCGCAAGGCGCAGAAGGCGCACGGGATGCAGCGCCGCATCGAGGGGCCGGACATCAAGGGCCGCCGGGTGCTGGTCGTCGAGGACACCTCCACCACCGGCGGTTCGCCGCTGACCGCCGTCGAGGCGGCCCGCGAGGCGGGTGCCGAGGTCGTCGCGGTCGCCACGATCGTCGACCGCGGGGCCGCTTCGGCCATCGCCGATGCCGGCGTTCCGTACATCACCGGCTTCCAGCTCGATGACCTCGGTCTGGCCTGAGCACGGCCCGGTGCGAGGACGGTGCACAGCGGCGCGGGGGCGGCACACAGCCGCGTCGACCGCGCTGTGAGGGAACGGCCGCCAAGTCGTGACGTAGCCCCCGGGGCATGGCGTCCATTGGCCTGACCTGCGGCTTCCTCAGAGGGAGGTCGGTTTCACGTGAAACCGACCTCCCTTTGTGCGTGGCCTCCGTGCGGGCGATGTGGAGCAATCCGGCAAGTCTGGGAAGATGGCCCCGGCGAAGTCGTCGCCCCCTGGTCAGGGCCAAGCACGCACACCCGCACATCACAAGGAGCGGACAGATGCCCATCGCAACTCCCGAGGTCTACAACGAGATGCTCGACCGGGCGAAGGCAGGCAAGTTCGCCTACCCGGCCATCAACGTGACCTCGACCCAGACCCTGCACGCCGCGCTGCGTGGCTTCGCGGAGGCCGAGAGCGACGGCATCATCCAGATCTCCACCGGTGGTGCGGAGTTCCTGGGTGGCCAGTACAGCAAGGACATGGTGACCGGCGCTGTCGCGCTCGCCGAGTTCGCGCACGTCGTGGCTGCCAAGTACGACATCACCGTCGCGCTGCACACCGACCACTGCCCCAAGGACAAGCTCGACGGGTTCGTCCGCCCGCTGCTCGACGTTTCCGCGGAGCGCGTCGCCAAGGGTCAGAACCCGCTGTTCCAGTCCCACATGTGGGACGGCTCGGCCGAGACCCTCGCGGACAACCTGGCCATCGGCCAGGAGCTGCTCGCCAAGGCCGCCGCCGCCAAGATCATCCTTGAGGTCGAGATCACCCCGACCGGTGGCGAGGAGGACGGCGTCACCCACGAGATCAACGACGAGCTCTACACCACGGTCGACGACGCGCTGCGTACCGCCGAGGCGCTGGGCCTGGGTGACAAGGGCCGCTACCTGCTCGCCGCGTCCTTCGGCAACGTCCACGGCGTCTACAAGCCGGGCAATGTCGTGCTCCGCCCCGAGCTGCTGAAGGACCTCCAGGCGGGCGTCGGCGCCAAGTACGGCCAGGCCGCCGGAAGCCAGCCGTTCGACTTCGTCTTCCACGGCGGCTCCGGCTCCACCGAGCAGGAGATCGCCACCGCGCTGGAGAACGGCGTGGTCAAGATGAACCTGGACACCGACACCCAGTACGCCTTCACCCGCCCGGTCGCGGACCATATGTTCCGTAACTACGACGGCGTGCTGAAGGTCGACGGCGAGGTCGGCAACAAGAAGACCTACGACCCGCGCAGCTGGGGCAAGCTGGCCGAGGCCGGCATGGCCAAGCGCGTGACCGAGGCCTGCGCGAACCTGCGCTCCACGGGCACCAAGCTGAAGTAGGCGGCAACGCCGCGATTCACCCGAGGGCTCCGCGTCCGTACAGGATGCGGGGCCCTTCGGCGTTCCTGTACGGGCGAGGCCGCGCGTATAGGGGGATGCTCTCGGTATGACTGAGCCGAGCCCGCCCGGCGGGGTCCGCCTGGCATCGCGCCAGGGGCGTTGGGTGCTGGTGACGGCCGTGCTGGGATCGGGCATGGCGATGCTCGACGGCACGGTCGTCAATGTCGCGCTGCCGAGGATCGGCGCGGACCTGGACGCGGATCTGCAGGTCCTTCAGTGGACGGTCACCGCGTACATGCTCACCCTCGCTTCGCTGATCCTGCTGGGCGGGGCGCTGGGCGACCGGTACGGCCGGCGCCGGGTTTTCGTGATCGGCGTGGTGTGGTTCGCGGCGGCCTCGCTGCTGTGCGGGCTGGCGCCCGATGCCGGGGTGCTGATCGCGGCACGCGCTCTGCAGGGTGTCGGCGGGGCGCTGCTCACGCCGGGCTCGCTGGCACTGATCCAAGCCGTGTTCCATCCGGACGACCGGGCGCGGGCGGTCGGCGCCTGGTCGGGACTCGGTGGGGTGGCCGCGGCGGTCGGTCCGTTCGTCGGCGGCTGGCTGGTGGACGGACCCGGCTGGCGCTGGGTGTTCTTCCTGAATGTGCCGCTGGCGGCGGTGTGCGTCCCGGTGGCGTTGCGGTTCGTACCGGAGACCCGGGAGCGGGACGCGGGCGAGCGCCGCGGCTTCGATGTACCAGGCGCGGTGCTGGGGGCGCTGGCCCTGGCCGGGGTGACCTACGCGCTGATCGCCGCGCCGGAGCGAGGCGCCGCGCCAGGGGTGATCGCTCCGGCGGTGGCCGGGTTGCTGCTCGGCGTGGCCTTCGTGCATGTGGAGCGGCGGCGGGCGGATCCGATGCTGCCACCCGCGATCTTCGCGATCCGGCAGTTCACGGCCGTCAACGCGGTCACGGTGTGCGTCTATGCGGCATTCAGCGGCTTCTTCTTCCTGTCCGTGCTCCAGCTCCAGGTCGTGGCGGGCTATTCGGCGCTGGAGGCCGGTACGGCCCTGCTGCCCACGACCGTGCTGATGCTGCTGCTGTCCGCCCGCGCCGGGGAGCTGGGGCAGCGCATCGGGCCGCGGATCCCGCTCACCGTCGGACCTGTGCTGTGTGCCGCCGGGATGCTGCTGATGATGCGGGTGGGCGTGGGTGCGTCGTACACCGCCGATGTGCTGCCCGCGCTGGTGGTGCTGGGCGCCGGAATGGTGACGCTGGTCGCGCCGCTCACCTCGACCGTTCTGGCGTCGGTGGACGTGGACCGGGCGGGCCTGGCCAGCGGCATCAACAATGCGGCGGCGCGGGCCGCAGGCCTGGTGGCGGTGGCGGCGCTCCCGCTGCTGGTGGGCATGGGCCCGGACACGTACCGCTCGGCGGACGAGTTCGCCGCGGCGTTCCGCCGCGCGATGCCGCTGTGCGCGGCCGTGCTGGTGGTCGGCGCGGTGATCGCCTGGCTGACCGTACGCACCGATGTGCTGCGCGGCGCGAAGGTGGGCGGCGAGGTGGGCGTCGAGGAGAGGTGCCGTCCGGAGTGCGCGTACCACTGCGGGGTCAGCGCGCCGCCGCTGGATCCGGGGGAGGTGCGGGGAGGCAACAAGCGGCGGGGAGCGGAGACGTGACAACGTCCGCCCCACCGGGTCGAAGACATGGGAAGGCGGCCAAGCGCAGCGCTGGCAGACTGGGGAGCATGGCCATTCACGAGAACCTGCTCGGGGGACCGCCCCCGACCCACCTGCCCGACGACCCGGAGCCCCGCGAGCTGCTCGCCGCGGGCACCGCGCCGTCCGATGTCGCCGCGAAGTACCCGACCTCCTCCCTGGCCTGGGCGCAGCTCGCGGACGACGCGTTCGAGGGCGGCCGGACCGTCGAGTCGTACGCCTACGCCCGCACCGGCTACCACCGCGGCCTGGACGCGCTGCGCCGGGCCGGCTGGAAGGGCCATGGTCCGGTGCCCTTCGAGCACGAGCCCAACCGCGGCTTCCTGCGCGCACTGCACGCCCTCGCCCGCGCCGCGCAGGCGATCGGCGAGCAGGAGGAGTACGAGCGCTGCGCGGCGTTCCTGCGCGACTCCTCCCCGACGGCAGCCGACACGCTCGGCTGATCGGCCGCTGACCCCCGTCCCCTCCCCCGAGCGGGAGGGGACGGAGATGCGTCGCAGCTGCGTCGCACGGGCCGGAGCAGCCATGATCGCGACCGGCCCTTGCGCGGTCCGGGTCCAGCACGGATGATTTCAGTGGGCCGGGTCATCCCGCGCCCGAGGGGACCGGGGCTCCAGAACCGACAGGAAGGGGCGGACCGCTACCCGGTAGTTCGCACCTGAGGAGTCCCTCATGTCGCAGCCTTCGCCCATTTCTTCTTCCGGCGACGCCATGGATCCGCCGTTCGCCCCCGATCTCAGCATCGGCAGCCACACCACGACCCCGTACGAGGACTACGTCCAGGCGGGTGTGCTCACCCACCTCCAGCACCCGCTCTCCGACGACCCCGGCGAGATGGTCTTCCTGGTCACCACCCAGGTCATGGAGCTGTGGTTCACGGTCATCGTCCACGAGTGGCAGACCGCCGCCGACGCCCTGCGCCGGGACGAGCTGACGGTGGCGATGGACGCACTCAAGCGCTCCACGTACGAGCTGGAGGCGCTGAACGCCGCCTGGAAGCCGCTCGCCAAGCTGACCCCGGCGCAGTTCAACGCGTACCGCAGCGCGCTCGGCGAGGGCTCCGGATTCCAGTCCGCGATGTACCGGCGGCTGGAGTTCCTGCTGGGCGAGAAGTCCGCCTCGATGCTGGTGCCGCACCGCGGCGCGCCGCGTGAGTACGCCGAGCTGGAGAAGGCACTCCAGGAGCCGAGCCTGTGGGACGAGGTGCTGCGGCTGCTCGCGCGCCGCGGTTGTGCGATCCCGGACGCCGTGCTCCGGCGGGATCCCGCCCTGCGTCATGAAGCGGACCCGGACGTCGAGGCCGCCTGGGCGAAGGTTTTCGCCGGCCCGCAGGACTCCGAACTGGTCCGGCTCGGCGAGGCGCTGACCGATGTCGGCGAGCTGGTCTGGCGCTGGCGCAACGACCATCTGGTGGCGACCCGGCGGGCGATGGGCGCGAAGATGGGCACCGGCGGTTCCGCGGGGGTGGCCTGGCTGGAGAAGCGGGCCCGCAAGAACGTCTTCCCCGAGCTGTGGACGGCGCGTAGCCATGTCTGAGACTGCCAAGACCCCCGAGACCCCCGGAACTCCTGAGCCGGGCCAGAACCCTGAGTCGAACCGGACCCCCGACTTCCGTGAACAGGTCGCGCATGCCCGGCAGTTGGACGCCGCCGACCCGCTCGCCGCGATCCGTGACCGCTTCACTCTCGACGATGCGGTCTACCTCGACGGCAACTCGCTCGGCGCACTGCCCCGCGCGGTGCCCGGCCGGATCGCCGATGTCATCGCCCGGGAATGGGGCGAGCTGCGCATCCGGTCCTGGACCGAATCCGGCTGGTGGACCGCGCCGGAGCGGATCGGCGACAAGATCGCGCCGCTGATCGGGGCGGCGCCCGGCCGCGTCGTGGTCGGCGACTCCACCAGCGTCAATGTCTTCAAGGCCGTGGTCGGCGGCATCCGGATGGCCGGCAAGGGCTGCACGGAGATCCTGGTCGATGCGACGACGTTCCCGACCGACGGCTATATCGCCCGGTCCGCGGCCCGGATGACCGGCCTCGCGGTGCGGCCCGTGGAGCCCGCGCGGATCGCCGACGAGGTCACCGAGCGGACCGCGCTCGCGCTGGTCAACCATGTCGACTACCGCACCGGCCGGCTCAACGACCTGCCCGGCATCACCAACGCCCTGCACTCCGCCGGCGCGCTCGCCGTCTGGGACCTGTGCCACAGCGCGGGCGCCCTGCCGGTCGGGTTGGACGCGCACCACGTCGACCTTGCCGTCGGCTGCACGTACAAGTACCTGAACGGCGGCCCGGGTTCGCCCGCGTATCTCTACATACGCGAGGGTCTCCAGGAGCGGTTCGAGTCGCCGCTGCCCGGCTGGAACTCGCATGCCGAACCGTTCGGGATGGACCCCGCCTACGCCCCCGCCGACGGCATCGTCCGCGGCCGGGTCGGCACCCCCGACATCCTGTCGCTGCTCGCGCTGGAGGCGGCGCTGGACGTCTGGGACGGCGTAGCCATCGAGGACGTACGGACCAAGAGCCTCGCCCTGACCGACTTCTTCCTCGACTGCGTGGCCGTCTACGCGCCGCCCGGCCGGGTCCGTTCGGTCACGCCGTACGACCACAAGTGGCGCGGCAGCCAGGTGTCGCTGGAGTGCTCGCGGGCCGGTGCGGTGATGGCTGAGCTGATCCGGCGCGGCGTGGTCGGCGACTTCCGCGAGCCGGACGTGCTGCGGTTCGGCTTCACCCCGCTCTACACCTCCTTCGCGGACGCGGAGCGGGCGGCGCGGGTGCTCGGCGAGGTGCTGCGGGCGCTGCCCGAGGAGGAGCCGGAGCCGGCCGGGGACGGCGGGTGAGCGCACCGGACGAGGAGTCGGCGCTGCTGGGGCTCGCCCCGGTGGCGCCGGACCGGACGGTGGCCTACGGGCCGCATCCGGACCAGATCGTGGACCTGTACGGGCCGGCGGGCGCGGGTCCGGGCGAGGGCGTGTGCCCGCTGGTCGTCCTCCTGCACGGCGGATTCTGGCGCGCGGCCTACGACCGCCGTCATCTCTCGCCGTTCGCCGCCGGACTGGCCCGGCACGGTCTGCCGGTCGCGCTGGCCGAGTACCGCCGGGTCGGCGCGGGCGGCGGTGCACCGCAGACGTTCGAGGATGTGACGGCGGCGGTGGGGGCGGCTGCGTACGAGGCCGGGGAAGGCCGGGGCCTCGTCCTCATCGGGCACTCCGCGGGCGGCCATCTCGCGCTGCTCGCCGCCGCCCGGCCCGGCAGCCGGGTGACGCGCGTCATCGCCGTCTCGCCGGTCGCCGACCTCGCTCGCGCCCACGAGCTGGACCTGAGCAACGGCGCCGTCGCCGAGCTGCTCGGCGACGGTCCGGCCGCCCTCGTCGACAGGATCGCCGCGGCCGACCCGATGCGCCACGCCCCGCCCTCCCACATCCCCGTCACGATCCTCCACGGCGCCGATGACGGGGACGTCCCCCTGGACCTCTCCCGCCGCTACGCCGCCGCGCACCCGGCCGCGACGACGCTCCGCGAGCTGCCCGGCGTCGGCCACTACGCCCCCGTCACGCCGGGCACCCCCGCCTTCCGCACCCTCCTCGCCACGCTGCTCGACGGCTGACCGCCGAGAGCCGACGGCGGCCGCTGTGACCTGCGCGGGAGCCATCTACCCGCCCGTAGTACTTGAGACGGACACCCCGAGATCCCCACTGTTGGGGACGCCCGCGCGGCCCCCACTGCTTACCGTTGTCAGCGTGAGAGAGACGACCCAGACGCAGAACACCCTGCGCTCAGAGGCCCGGATAGCCCATGGCGCGCTGCACCGACTGCGCCAGGACCTGTTCGTCGACGCCTTCGCCTTCCGCCCGATGCCGCCGCTGGAGGACGCCAAGGTGTCCCGGTGGGTGCCCTGGCTGCCGGAGCGGATACGGCACTGGGCGCGCTGGCTGCCGCACTTCATCGTCGGCTTCTTCTCGGTGCTGGTCTTCCTCGCGGCGTTCACCCTGAGCCACGGGACCGGCCCGGTGCGCGGCATCCTGGTGGCCGGCTTCGCTCTGCTGGTGGCCGCCGGGCCGGCGGTCACGCTCTTCCGCCCGGTGGGCGCGTACTGGATTTCGCTGTTCGCGGTGGTCCTGGATTGGTTCGCCACCGTGGCCTTCTCCTCGTACGGCGGCAGCCCCTTCGGGGGAGCGGCCTTCCCGACCCACCTCGCCGTGATGACCCTTGTGGTGCTCCGCACCCGGCCGCGGCTGGCGGTGGAGATGTGGCTGGTCACCTTCGCCGTGGCGGCCGCCCTCACGGCGTTCACCGGCGGCGACGCGGGCGATCTGCCGCCGGTGGCGGTCTTCTGCGGCATGGTGCTGATCTCCGCCGCGGCGGTGCGCGCCTGGCGCGAGGAGCGCCGGCAGGTCGTCGAGACGCTGACCGCCACCGCCGAGGAGCGCTCCCGGCGCACGCTCCTGGAGGAGCGCGCCACCATCGCCCGCGAGCTGCACGATGTGGTCGCACACCATATGTCCGTGATCGCGATCCAGGCCGAGGCCGCCCCGTACCGCGTCGAGAACACCCCGCCCGAGCTCGCCACGTCCTTTGCGACGATCCGCGAGAACGCCGTCGCCGCGCTCACCGAACTCCGCCGCATCCTGGGCGTGGTCCGCTCCGAGGATCCGGACGCGTTTGTCGAGACCGACCCGGAGGCGCCGCAGCCGACGCTCGCCAGCCTCGATTCGCTGCTGAACAGCGTCCGGAGCGCGGGGCTGACCGTCGAGGCCGTGATCACCGGAGCACCCCGGCCGCTGCCGCAGGGCGTCGAGCTGTCCGCGTACCGGATCGTGCAGGAGGCGCTGAGCAACGCGCTGCGGCATTCGCCGGGCGCCGATGCCCGGGTCGAGATCTCCTACGTCCTGGGCGGGCTCGGCCTGCGGATCGTCAACGGCACCCCGAGCCGCCTCGCCAAGCCGTCTCCGGGCGCCGGCCATGGCGTCCTGGGCATGCGCGAGCGGGTACAGATGCTGGGCGGCGAGATGACGGCCGACCACACCGAGGACGGCGGCTTCGAGGTCGCCGCGTTCATCCCGGTCGCGAACGCGGCGGGGGAGACCATGGCCGGGGGGAGCACCGCATGATCCGGGTACTGATCGTCGACGACCAGGTCATGGTCCGCGAGGGCTTCTCCGTGCTCCTCAACGCCATGCCGGACATCGAAGTCGTCGGTGAGGCCGTCGACGGCCGCCAGGCGCTGCAGAAGGTCGCGGTCCTCAAGCCCGATGTCGTGCTGATGGACATCCGGATGCCCGAGATGAACGGGCTGGAGGCGACCCGCGAGATCGTCGCCGCCGACGCGGAGGCCAAGGTCCTGGTGCTCACCACCTTCGACCTGGACGAATACGTCTACCAAGCGCTGCGCTCCGGAGCCAGCGGCTTCCTGCTCAAGGACGCCTCGGCCGGCCAGCTCGCCGAGGGCGTACGTATCGTCGCCTCCGGCGAGGCGCTCCTCGCCCCGACCGTCACCAAGCGCCTGATCTCCGAGTTCTCGCGCCTCGGCACCCCCCGTGCTCCCGCCCAGGAACGCATCGGCGATCTGACGGAACGGGAGACGGAGGTCCTGGTGCTGGTCGCCCAGGGGCTGTCGAACGGTGAGATCGCCGAGCATCTCGTCGTCGCGGAGTCGACGGTGAAGACACACGTCAGCCGGATCCTGGTGAAGCTGGGACTGCGGGACCGCACGCAGGCGGCGGTCTTCGCCTATGAGGCGCGGTTGGTCACGCCCGGGGGCTGACCAGGGCTCGGCTCCGCGTGGTGCGGGTTACGGGATCTCAGCCACCAGGCGGGAGGACCAGGGGCACCAGATGGAGTCGGGCAGGAAGGCGCTGCCGGCCTCGTCGAGGTGGTCTTCGACGTACGGAATCGTCGCGTCGCACACTTCGATGGCGTAGTCGAAGAAGTCGATCGTGTCTGGGCGGTAGTGGAAGCTCCAGGGCGGGTTGTACGGGGCGGGACGCTTGACGATCCTGCCCATGACGTGCGGCCGCTCCGTGGTCGCGCCGCTCACGAGGTCCCGTGCGTGCTGGATCTCGTCGGGGTCGGTGAGCTCGATGACGAATTCCGCGCCACTGATATCGGTCATCACGAAGAGGGCCGGTTCGGGCTTCGCGCGGTGCGCGGCGCCGCTTGCTTGCTCCCCCTGCGCGGGTCCGGCCGCCGTGACGGCGAGCAGTGCTGCCGCTGCGAGCATGCCGACCTTGGTGGTGCGTCGCATGAACCCCTCCGGTGCGTCGGGTCGCGGTCACGACCGTGCGCACGGAAAGTAGCGATTTGACTACTGACGGCTCTAGGGTTACTCACGGTTATCGCGCCATCAGGCGGAATGGCGAAGAGTGACTGGCGCTCGGGTCGTCGTCGTGCTGTCGACATGTCGTTGTCCACAGCCTGTGGATGGAGTGACGCAAGAGATCGGAGTGCCCGCCGGAGTGCCGACAGGAGTGCGCCGCCGGAGTCCGCTACAGCTCCGGCGGCACACGTGTGACGGGGCGGCCCCGCCCCCCGTCGGGGCCGCCCCGGGCTAGGGCCTGTCCGATGGGTCATGGCCGGGCCCGCGGCGTCTGGCACGGCACCTCGCGGCGTTGCCGAAACATCCCGATAGCTCCGCTATCGGGCCGCTCCGGCGCCTTGCGAGGCTCCCCCGTAGCCCTGAACGGGCACGGGAGGTGCCCCCACCGCCAGACGCCGCGGCCTTTCCGACCCTGACCCATCGGACAGGCCCTAGGGATCAGCCGATGTCGCGGCGGCGGAAGCCCACGAGGCCGGCGGCCAGGAGGAGCGCCGCGAGACCAAGCAGCCAGAGGAACGGGGTGGTGGTGACGTCCGCCCCGGGGAGCTTGGGGAGGTGGCTGTACGGGGAGAGGTTCATCGCCCACTGGGGGAGCCGGAGCGCCGGGCCGATCCAGCCGATGGCCAGGCAGCCGCCGACCACGGCCCAGGCGGCGGCCGATGCCTTGGGCACCACACCGAAGAGCAGGACGGCCAGGGAGACGAGGACCCAGACCGCGGGTATCTGGGCCAGGGCGGCACCCAGCACCGGCCCTATCCGTCCCCCGACGTTCTCCACGGCGATGCCGTAACTGATGCCGAGGGCCAGCCCGCCCACGGCCAGCACCACCGCCGTACCGAGATAGGCGATCACCAAGTGGCCGGCCGCCCAGCGCAGTCGGCCGACGGCGCCCGCGAGGACCGGCTCGGCGCGGTCGCCGGTCTCCTCGCTGCGCAGGCGCAGCACCGATCCCGCCCCGTAGAGCGCGGCGATCATCCCGAGCATGCCGACCATGGCGGCCAGGAAGGCGTCGGTCAGGGCCTGTTGGCCGCCCATCCGCTCGAAGATCTCGCGGGTCTGCGCGTTGCCGCCGACCATGTCGGCGACGCCGTCCGCGATGCCGCCGAAGACGGCGCCGGCGAAGGCGAAGCCGAGTGCCCAGCCCAGCAGAGTGGTGCGTTGGAGGCGCCAGGCGAGGCCGAAGGCGCCGTTGAGGGAGGCGGGCGCCCGCGCCGGGCCGGGGCGGGCGGGCAGGAAGCTCATGCCCAGGTCGCGGCGGGCGGTCAGGGCGTACGCGGCCGAGACGCTCACCGCGACGGCGCCGAGGAAGAGAAGCAGTACCCACCAGCGCTCGTCGGCGAAGGCCCGCAGATTCTCCGCCCAGCCGGCCGGCGAGATCCAGGTCAGCGGGGAGGAGGCGTTCTGCGACGCCGCGTCGCCCGCCGCGCGCAGGACGAAGGCGAGTCCGAGGACGGCCCCGGTCAGGCCCTTGGCCAGCCGCGCGCTCTCGGTGAGCTGCGCGGCGATCGCGGCCAGGCCGGCGAAGAGCATGCCGGTGCCGCCGATGGCGAGGCCGAGGGCGAGCGAACCCCCCGCCGGCTGCCCGGAGTTGGCCAGTCCGGCGGTGATGAGCAAGGCGAGCGCCGCGTTGGCGACGAGCGCGGCCAGCAGTGCGGCGGTCAGCGGGGCGCGCCGGCCGACCATCGCGGCGGACAGCAGCTCCTGACGGCCGGTCTCCTCTTCCTCGCGGGTGTGCCGTACGACGATGAGCAGGCTCATCACGGCGGCGAGAACGGCCGCCATGCCGCCGATGCGCCAGGCGACCAGGCCGCCGATGGAGTCGCTGAAGACCGGCCCGTACATGGCGCGCAGCGAGCCGTTGGCGTTCATGGAGTTGGCGACGTCGGCCCGCTCGGCGGCGGTGCCGTACAGCGTCTCCAGGGTGGATCCCATGCTGACGACGACCAGCCCCAGGACCAGGACCCAGGCCGGGATCATGAGCCGGTCGCGGCGCAGCGCCAGGCGCAACAGGGCGCCGGTGCCCGCCAGATCGCGGGATCCGCCCCGGCGGACAGCGGGGGCGGTGGTCACTGCGGTCATCGTGCGTTCGCCCCTTCGCGTACCTCGTCCTGGTAGTGGCGGAGGAAGAGTTCCTCCAGGGTGGGCGGAGTGCTGATGAGGCTGCGGACGCCGGATTCGCTGAGCGAGCGCAGCACGGCGTCGAGCTTGTCGGTGTCGACCTGGAGCTTGACGCGGTGGCCGCGACCCCCGTCGATCGACTGACTGGCGAGGTCGTGGACGCCGGGGAGGCGGCTCAGGCCGTTGGGCGGGCCTACGAGTTCGGCGGTCACGGAGGTGCGGGTGAGGTGTCGCAGCTCGCCGAGCGAGCCGGTCTCCACGGTCTGCCCCTTGCGGATGATGCTGATGCGGTCGCAGAGCGCCTCGACCTCGGACAGGATGTGGCTGGAGAGCAGGACCGTACGGCCCCGGTCGCGCTCCCGCTCCACGCAGTCGCGGAAGACCTCCTCCATCAGCGGGTCCAGGCCCGACGTCGGCTCGTCGAGGATCAGCAGATCGACGTTGGAGGCGAAGGCGGCGACCAGGGCGACCTTCTGACGGTTGCCCTTGGAGTACGTGCGCCCCTTCTTCGTGGGGTCCAGCTCGAACCGCTCCAGGAGATCGGCCCGGCGGGCGGAGTCCAGTCCTCCGCGCAGGCGCCCGTAGAGGTCGATGACCTCGCCGCCGGAGAGGTTGCGCCACAGGGTGACGTCACCGGGGACGTAGGCGACGCGGCGGTGCAGCTCGACCGCGTCGCGCCAGGGGTCCTTGCCCAGGAGCTGTGCGGCCCCTCTGTCGGCGCGCAGCAGGCCCAGCAGGACCCGGATCGTCGTGGACTTGCCCGCGCCGTTGGGTCCGAGGAAGCCGTGCACCTCGCCGGCCTCGACGCTGAGGTCGAGGCCGTCCAGTGCGTGCGTCCGGCCGAATGACTTGTGGAGGCCAGCCACCGAGATTGCCGTCGTCATGATTTCGAAGATACGCTAGATTCACAAATTTGTGAAGTTAAGAAAGCGTATAAAGTTGGCTCGGGGGCTCTGATCAGGGGAGATGATGCGGACATGGACGCGGAGATGGCGGAGATGAGTGAGCAGCCGCAGCAGGGTGGCGACAAACAGGGTGGCGAGGGCCGCCGTGACGAGGCGGTCACGACGTTCATCGAGCGGTTCGCCGCGCAGCTGGTGGACGCCGGAATGCAGCGGATGCCCTCCCGTGTCTTCGCCTGCCTGCTGGCGACCGACGACGGCGTGCTGACGTCGGCAGAGCTCGGCGAGCGCCTCCAGGTCAGCCCGGCCGCCGTGTCCGGCGCGGTCCGCTATCTCGCGCAGGTCGGCATGCTGAGCCGCGAGCGCGAGCCGGGCTCCCGCCGCGACCGCTACCGGGTGCACAGCGACCAGTGGTACGACGCCCTGACCCGCCGGGACAGCATCCTGACCCGCTGGGAGGCCACGCTGCGCGACGGTGTCGAGAGCCTCGGGGAGACGTCCCTCGCGGGCCGGCGGATCAGCGAATCGCTGGCCTTCATGGAGTTCATGCAGAAGGAGCTCTCCGGGATGATGGAGCGCTGGCGCGAGCACGTGGCAGAGCTGCGCGCGGAGGAGAGCGGGGCTTCGCGGGGCTGAGGGGTTCCGCCGGGCTCCCTGCCGTCGGCAGGGCGGCGTCAGCCCTACTGGCCCCGGGACGGGCGTCAGTCCTACTGGCTCCGGGGCACCGTCAGCCGCCACGCCCCCGGCTGAACCGTCCACGTACGGGTCCGTACCGGCCCGCCGACCACCGCGTCCGCCCGGTAGTGGAAGTCGGGCCCGGACACCGTCACCGCCCGCGCCCGGGTCCGTACGGGCCGCTCGGAGCCGGGCCAGTGCACCACGACCTCGGCCAGCCCGTCCGCACCGGCACCGCCGTCCGGCCCGGCCTCCGCCCGTGCCCCATCCATCCCCACCGTGCCGTCCGCGTCATCCGCCCCGCCCGGCACCACTGAGACGCCCCGTACCGGCCGGTCAAGATCAGCCAGCAGCACACCATCCGCCTCGATCCGCAGCCGCAGCCGCTGGGCCGGCACCCGCCCGCGCCGCCCGCCGGCCGGCGACGAGAGCAGCGCCAGCGCCGACCGTGCGGTCCGCGCCGCCGGTGCCCACCACGGCCGCCGCCCATCGCCGTCCGCGCCGGCAAGACCATCTGCGGAGCCCGCGCTCCCGGTGCCCGCCGAGCCCAAAAGATGCGCCGAACCCGCCAGGCACGCCTCGGGCCCCGCCCCCAGCACATGCCCGTTCCCCTGCGCATGCCCATGCCCGTACGGCATCCCGTTCGCGCTGCCGTCCCGGTCCCCGTCCCCGCTCCCGCAAGGAATCCGCAGCCCGCCCAGCACAATCCCGTCGCTGTCGTCCGTGAGCAGATCCATCGACCGCTCCCCGCCGTCCAGCACGGTCCGCGCGGCGGCCACCGTGTCCGTGGGGACCCCCAGCGCACCGCTCAGCGCCACCGCGCCCGGCGTTCCCACCGGGACCATCGACAGCGCCACCCGCCCCAGCTCCCGCTCCTTGTGCAGCAGGCCGACGGCCCGCAGCAGCGCACGGTCATCGCCGATCACCACCGGGCGCCGCTGCCCGCGCCGGGCCAGCGCCCGGGCAAATTCCTCCGGCCCCTCGGGAAGGCAGATTTTCGCTCCCGCGCCCGCGCACAGGACATCCTTCGCGATGCGCACGGATTCGCCGTCCGTACTACGGGCGACCGGGTCGATGACTACGAGCAAGGGGTACCCCCGAACGGACTCCGCGGGAGAGTGCCCAGAAGGCTGCGCCGACACCTCGGTCCTTCCTCAGGTAGCATCTCGGTGCAAGAGCCCCTTGCGCTATTGCGCCAGGGGCTTCGTCTATTCCGGGGCACCGGTCCGACGGCTCTAGCGATGACGTACGCGTGAACACGCACGCCGACGCCATCCACGCACGTTGGACATGCCCCGCCCGGAAGGGGTGTACGCCTGTGCCCGCACTTGTGCTGCTCGGTGCTCAGTGGGGTGATGAAGGCAAGGGAAAGGCCACCGATCTGCTCGGTGGATCCGTTGACTATGTGGTGCGCTACCAGGGCGGTAACAACGCCGGCCACACGGTCGTCGTCGGCGACCAGAAGTACGCGCTGCACCTTCTCCCTTCCGGAATCCTCTCGCCGGGGTGTACCCCGGTCATCGGCAACGGCGTCGTCGTCGACCCTGCGGTCCTGCTCTCCGAGCTGAGCGGACTCAATGACCGCGGCGTCGACACGTCCAAGCTGCTGATCAGCGGTAACGCGCATCTGATCACGCCGTACAACATCACCGTCGACAAGGTGACGGAACGCTTCCTCGGAAAGCGGAAGATCGGCACGACCGGGCGCGGCATCGGCCCGACCTACGCCGACAAGATCAACCGCACCGGCATCCGCGTCCAGGACCTCTACGACGAGTCGATCCTGATCCAGAAGGTCGAGGCGGCGCTCGACGTCAAGAACCAGCTCCTGACCAAGCTCTACAACCGGCGCGCCATCGAGGCGAGCCAGGTCGTCGACGAGCTGCTGGGCTACGCCGACCAGATCAAGGGCTTCGTCGCCGACACCACCCTGATCCTCAATGACGCCCTCGACCAGGACAAGGTCGTCCTCTTCGAAGGCGGACAGGGCACGCTGCTCGACATCGATCACGGCACGTACCCCTTCGTCACGTCCTCGAACCCGACCGCAGGCGGCGCCTGCACCGGTGCGGGCGTCGGACCGACGAAGATCAACCGGGTCATCGGCATCCTCAAGGCGTACACGACGCGCGTCGGCGCCGGCCCCTTCCCGACCGAGCTGTTCGACAAGGACGGCGAGGCGCTGCGCACCATCGGCGGCGAGCGCGGTGTCACCACCGGCCGCGACCGCCGCTGCGGCTGGTTCGACGCCGTTATCGCACGCTACGCGACCCGAGTCAACGGTCTGACGGACTTCTTCCTGACCAAGCTCGACGTCCTCACGGGCTGGGAGCAGATCCCGGTTTGCGTCGCGTACGAGATCGACGGCAAGCGGGTCGAGGAACTGCCCTACAGCCAGAGCGACTTCCACCACGCGAAGCCGGTCTACGAGAACCTGCCGGGCTGGTCCGAGGACATCAGCAAGGCGCAGTCCTTCTCCGACCTGCCGAAGAACGCGCAGGCGTACGTGAAGGCGCTGGAGGAGATGTCGGGCGCGCCGATCTCCGCGATCGGGGTCGGTCCCGGCCGGAACGAGACGATCGAGATCAACTCGTTCCTGTCCTGATCACGTAGATCACGTAGTTCGCGTGCTTATGTGCCGTGGCCGGCTGGCGTCATTGTCAGTCGGTCACGGCACACTTGCATGCAGATACGTGGAGTGATGGAGGAGGGGGAGCGGATGCCGGTACGGAAGCCTCCGACGGAGCGGCAGCGGCGGTTGGGCGCGGAGCTGCGCAAGATGCGCGAGCATTTGGGATTGTCGCTGACCGAGGCCGCCGCGATGCACGGAACGGATCGGACCACCGTCAGCAACATTGAGGCCGCCCGCTTCGGCGTCAGCGCCGACCGGGTGCGGGTCTGGGCTGCCAACTATTCATGCCCCGACCGCGACTACGTTGATGCGTTGGTCGAAATCGCGAGGGAACGGCGCAGCGCGTGGGCGGGCTGGTGGGACGACTACCGCGACACACTCGCGGTCGGGAACCTGGACCTCGCCGAGATGGAGCATCACGCAGTCGGGTTCCGCGCCGTACAGCTCGCCCACATGCCGGGGCTCCTTCAGCACGAGGACTACGCGCGTGCTGTCTTCGAGGAAGCTGTCCCGCCGCTGACGCCGGGGGATCTCGAACGGAAAGTTGCCTTCCGTGTCAGGCGCAGTGCCGTGCTGGACCGGGCGCAGCCACCGAAGTGCACATACCTCGTGCACGAGGCAGCGTTGCGTATGCAGTTCGGTGGGAGAGCGGTGGTCAAGACCCAGTTGGATCACCTGCTGAAGCAGTCCGATCGCGAGAACGTGACGATTCGCATCGTCCCGTTCGTGGCGGGTGGGCTGCCCGGTGCGGGTGCCTCAACTCTCTACGTGTGCGGCGCTGTCGCACAGCTGGACACGGTGCAGTCGGACACGCCTGCGGGGGCGAGGTTCCTGCATGCCGAAACTCATCTTGCGAACTATCGTGCGGTTCTGGATCGTGTGGAGCAGCGCTCGCTCGACCCTGGTAGTTCGCGGGACTTCATCTGCGACGTTGCACGGCAACTCTGAAAGCGTGAGAAGCGTGGACCTTCAATGGCGTAAGTCCTCTTTCTCGGAGGAATCGGATGGCAGCCACTGCCTTGAACTCGCCTCGCGCGACGGCGACATACTCGTGCGGGAGAGCGATGATCCCGGCGTGATAGTCACGACGTCGCCGCAGCAGTTGCGGGCGTTCCTGGCATATGCCGATTACGCGTTCTGATGCACAACGCGTTGTAAGTGCAGGGCCGTTGTCGCTACCGTTAACGCAAGGCGCCCCGGCGGTGTGTCCGCACCCCGGGGCTTGGCCAACGCTTAGTAGGAGCGTCAGCATGCGCCAGCGTATCCGGTGTGCCATTTTCCGAACACTCACCTTTCTCCTTGCGTGCTTAGTGCCCGCTACTGGGCGGCGACGATGCGCGGGTGTTCACGTACCCATAGCTGCAACTCCCGTGCCGCCACCGCGCCCACGCAAGTGGGCACGATCCCCGCTCCTCGACGGCGAGCCGGTGTTCGTCGACGGTCAGCCCCTCGTCCGGCCGTACCTCCTCGCGTACGAGCGGCAGGTGGCGGCGGCGTGAACAGGGGCAACCCGCACGGGCTGCGTATCAGCCGCGTCCCCGGCAAGCCCGTCCAGCGCGATGAGTACGGCGACTACGAGATCCACCTGTGGTTGCGCCACGACGGCAAGTTCGACGGCGACATCACCCTCCAACTCTCCCCGTGTGAAACGGAGTTGTTGCACGCGCAGCTCTGTTTCGCGCTCGACGGCGAGCCGGTGACGACCTACGCCGATGTCACTCCGGGCTGCCGGAAGGGCCCCGGCAGTCTCGCCTCGCGGATGCGCTGGCCGTAGGCCCAGGTAGGACGGCAGATCGTTCGCCCTGCCCGTAGACTCGACGGCGGACCCCGCGACACAGCTATGGGAGACCTCGGATGTCTGACCAGCGCGTCACCTTCCACGTCCTTTACACGCCTGACGAAGGCGGCTACAACGCCCTGGAGCCGGTCACCGGCACGACAAGCTGGGGCAAGGACCTCGCCGAGGCGAAGGCGATGATCGCTGAGGCTCTTGAGCTGTACTTCGCCGAGGTGTCCCGAGAGGACGCCGCAGAGATCGCCGCGCGGCAGGCCGACGCCTGGTCGGGCGACGTGGACGTGACGGTGAGCGCAGCCTGATGCCGCCGCTCCCGCAGATCTCTTCCGAGCGGCTCATCAAGGCGCTGGAACACCTTGGCTTCACCCGCCGGGCCGGGAAGGGCTCGCACACGGTCATGCGGCGCGGAAGCGTCGTCTGCGTCGTACCGCACCGCAGCCCGGTCCCGAAGGGCACGCTCGCGAACGTGCTTCGGCAGGCCGGTGTCACCGCCGATCAGCTCATGGACGCGATGTAACCTTCGGCGGCCCAGAGCGGGCTGCCCCTACCCCACCCTCGAATACGTCCGCGGCTCCTTGTCCCCGCCCAGGAACTCGCGGTGCAACGTGGCGTCGTCGGTGAGGTGGAAGACGGACGGGCTGCTCGGCTCGCAGCCGGGGGCTGCGATGTCGACGACCGAGGGGCCGATGATCAGGTCGCCCTCCGCGGAGTACAGGTCGGCGTGGGCGGTGCAGCGGCCGTTGCGGCTCTCGACGACGGTGGTGAGGACCGTGCTGCCGACGGGGGCCCGCTTGATGGTGATGCGGTTGGTTCCCCCGTCGGCGGTCGGGCGCTGCCAGGTGCCGAGGTATTCGGCCGGGATCGTCTCGGCGGCCGGGTCCAGGCGGTGCAGCGTCGCGGTGCGGCCTGCCGCCGACCACTTCAGGGTGCCGCCGTGGCCCGGTTCGAGCGTGTGCTCGCCGAGCGCGGAGCAGCGGCCGGAGGGAATGGAGCGTACGACCTCGGTGTCCAGGCGCAGCGCGGGGCGTCCGTCGTCCGCCGTGACGGAGACCAGCTTGGCGTCGCTCCTGCACTCGTACGTCGGGCCGAGGCTGGTGCTGTTCGCGACCACCTCACCGAGCTTGCCGCGCGAGATCACGAACCGGCGCTGCTGCCCGGTGGACGCGCCTTCCCGAAGGACGCGGCCGGACCAGGTGCCGATGTAGCGGGCGGGGATGTCGGAGGCGGAGGAGGAGGCCGAGGCGGCGGCGGAGGAGGAGTTGGATGTGTCGTCCGCGCCGGTCAGGAGGGGGATGGCGATGACGGTCGCGGCGGCGGTGGCGGTTGCGGCGACGACCGCCGCGGCGAGCAGGGGCAGCCAGCGGCGCCGGGCAGGGGAGCCCACTTCGGCCGGGGCCTGCGGTTCTTCGCCGACCGGTGCCCCTACGTCCGGCCGCACCGTCTGCAGGGTCGCCGCACTCACGTCCGGACGCGCCGTGCGGAGGGTCGTGCCCGTGTCCCCGGCGCCTCGGCCGTCCGTCCGGCGCGGCGCACGCGACTGGCCGCCGGGCGGGGTGTCCGTGTTCAGGAGGCGTACGGCGTGCTGGCCCAGGCTCGCGATCAGCTCTGCCGGCAGCCAGGGCGCCTCCGCCGCGCCGCTGCTCACCGGACCGAGCCGGTCCACGATCTCCTCGGGCGCGGGGCGCGCCGCCGGGTCCTTGGCCAGGCAGGACTCGATCAGAGCGCGGATTCCCTCCGGCACCTCGGCCAGGTCCGGCTCGTCCTGCGCGATCTTGAACATCACCGCATGCACGCCCGACGCGACGCTGCCGAACGGCATCCGCCCGGTCGCCGCATACGCCAGCACCGAGCCGACACAGAAGACATCGCTGGCCGGGCCGATGCGATCGCCCCGGACCTGCTCGGGCGACATGAAGCTGGGTGAGCCGACGACCACGCCGGTACGGGTCTGGGTCTGGTCGCCGACCGCGTCCAGGGCCCGCGCGATACCGAAGTCGATGACCCGGGGGCCGTCGATGGTGAGCAGGACGTTGGACGGCTTGAGGTCGCGGTGCACCAGGCCGACGCCGTGGATGTCGAGCAGCGCGCAGGCGAGCCCGTAGGCGAGGCGCCGGAGCGAGTACTCGGGGAGCGCTCCGTACGTGCCACCCCGGCCGCGCGATCCGCCGACGATCTCGCTGAGTGCGGGACCTGCGATGTAACCGGTGGCGACCCAGGGGACGTCGGCCTCGGTGTCGGCGTCCAGGACCGGCGCGGTCCACTGGCCGCCGACCCGGCGCGCGGCCGCGACCTCGGCCCGGAAGCGGTCCCGGAACTCCTCCTCGGCCGCCAGCTCGGCCTTCACCAGCTTCACGGCGACGGTCCGGCCGCCCTCGGAACGGGCGAGGTAGACCCGGCCCATCCCGCCGCTGCCGAGGCGGCTGACCAGCCGGTAGTCCCCGATCCACTGCGGATCGTCGGCCGTCAGCCCGCGCAGGCCGTCCATCCGAGCGTCCTCCCCCGTACCTGTGTCGTTCTCGTCGTCCAGGGGTTGCGCCCGTGGCCCCGCGGGGTGCTCCCGTGGCTTCGCTGAGCTTAGGCATGCGCTGATCGCGCAATGGCAGACGGATCGTTACGAGGGGAGAACGATCGGGGGAGTGCGGTGGAAGGAGAGGTGAATTCCGGGTGCGGTGAGCGCCTGTCAGCCCGTCCTGCGGTACAACGACGGAGCCTTGCCGCCGTCGAAGGCCCGCCGCAGCTGGCCGTTCACCAGCTCCAGACTGCTCGCGGCGCCGGGGCGGCAGCTCTCGGCCGGGCCCGACACCACCGTGGAAGGGCCGAGGTGGACCGGCGGCCCCGCGCTCTCCAAGGTGGCCGCGAACTCGCATTGGTACCCGGCTCCGGAGTCCGTCGTTCCGGAGGCCGTCATCTTCAGTACGGTGTCGCCGGACTTGCCCTGGATGAGTGTGAAACGCCGGATATTGACGCCGCGTTCGTCGAGCGTTGTCTCCCATGTGCCGAGGTAGTCGGCCGGTATGCCCCCGTTCGCCGCGGGCTGGGCCGACCCTTGCTCCTTCTTGCCTTTGCCGCTGTCCCCGGACTGCCCGTTGTCCTTCCCGTTCAGCAGGACGTAGGCGGTGGTCGCACCTGCCCCGGCCAGTGCGAGCGCGACCGCGACCGTCAGGGCGGTGCCGACACCACGACGGCGCGGCGCCGGGGCGGCGACGGGGCCGTGCGCTACGGGCGACGTCGGAGTGATGGCCGACGCGGGTGCGGGTGGGGGTGGGGGTGCGACCGCGGTCGGCATCGCGGCGGTTGGCTGTGGCGCGCCCGGCGGGGCGAGCCGTGCACCGGCCCCGTCCGTCCCGCTCGTGGGGTTCTCCGCCTCCAGCAACTCCACGGCGTGCCGCCCGAGGCGGGCGATCAGCGCGCCAGGCAGCCACGGTTCACCGTTCGCGTCCCGGTCGTCCTCGCCGTCCCCCTCCCCCTCGGCCTGGGCCAACAGCTGTGCTGGAGTGGGGCGTTGGGCGGGGTCCTTGGCCAGGCAGCCGGCGATCAGGTCGTGCAGTCCTTCGGGGAGCGCGGACAGGTCGGGCTCCTCCTGCGCGATGCGGTACATCACCGCGTGCACCCCGCTCTCGGGCGTCCCGAACGGCTGCCGCCCAGTGGCCGCGTACATGAGGACCGAGCCGAGGCAGAAGACATCGCTGGCCGGGGTGAGCGAGGTGCCGCGTATCTGCTCGGGAGACATGAAGCCCGGTGAGCCGACCGCCTCGCCGGTGCGGGTCAGGCCGCTGCCGGCCACCGCGTCCAGCGCCCGTGCGATGCCGAAGTCGATGACCCGGGGGCCGTCGATGGTGAGCAGGACGTTGGACGGTTTGAGGTCACGGTGGATGATCCCGGCGGTGTGGATCGACTCCAGGGCGAGGGCCAGTCCGGACGCCAGGATCCGTACGGTCCGCTCGGGCAGCGGTGTGCCCCCGGTGACGGCCTGCTGGAGGGAGGGGCCCGCGATATAGCCGGTGGCGACCCAGGGCGTCTCGGCCTCGGTGTCCGCGTCCAGTACGGGCGCGGTCCACTCCCCGCCGACCCGGCGCGCGGCCCGCACCTCCTGCCGGAAGCGCGCCCGGAACTGCTCCTGGTCGGCCAGCTCCCAGCGCACCAGTTTGACGGCGGCTGTACGCCCGCGGTCCGAACGGGCCAGGAACACCTGGCCCATGCCGCCCTCGCCGAGCCGCCCGATCAGGCGGTACTCCCCGATCTGCTGCGGGTCACGGTCTTTGAGCGGCGCCAGTGCGCCGGGCCGTCCCGTCAGTGCGCCGGGCCGTCCCGTCAGTGCGCCGGGCCGTCCCGCCAGTGCGTCGGGCCGTCCCGCCAGTGCGTCGGGGCGTGCCGTCTGCCCCGGCCGTATCTGCTGCCCAGCACGTCCCGGCTGTTCCACGATCCGCCGCCCTTTTCCCCGTATCCGCCTTGCCGGAGAGTAGGCGCCGACGCGAGCACCCAGGACGGCGTTGGCCGTTCCGTTATGGGGTCCCCGTCCGGCTGTTATGGGATCCCCGTGGCCTGTACGGGTGCCCGTCGGCCCTTCTCTTCCGCCCAGAGGGTACCGAGCGCCGTACGCAGCCCCACCCGGTGTCCGGACAGTGAGCCGGCGGTGCGCCTCAGCGGGGCGGGAGCTCGTCCGGCAGAGCCTCCAGGGCGCTCGACAGATCCTCCAGTGCGGTCATCACCCGCCGGAAGTCGTCCGCCCCGCCGAGCTGTTCGCAGAGCCGGGCGGCGAATGCGGCGTGGCCGGGGGTGATGCGCTGGACGGCGGCGCGCCCTTCCTCGGTGGGGGCGAGGAGTTTCGCGCGGCGGTGCGCCGGATTGGGGCGGTACTCGGCCAGGCCGCGCGCCACCAGGAGGTCCGCGATGCGCTGCACGCTCTGCCGGGTGATGCCCATGGCGCGGGCAATACCGGCGACGGGGAGCGGCTCGGGCAGCACGGCGCCGAGGACCTGCCACCACGCGGCGGTCAGCCCGGCGGGCTGCGCGAGGTGGTCCGCCACGGACAGGAACTGGCCGTTGAGGCGGAAGGCGGCGAGGGCGGTACGGCTGAGGAGTTCGGGGAGCGCGGGGTCGGGATCGGGAGCGGGGAGGGGATCGGTCATGGGCTGTCAGTCCTTCCTCAGTCCTCGCTGCCGGAACCCGTGTCGCCCGCCGCCATCAGGACGGGATACGCGGACGCGTCGGAGCGGGCGAACAGGCGGTACCAGGCGTCAAGGACCTGCGGTTCCATGACGTCCAGCTCGGCGAAGATCTCGCGGGCGAACGCGACCGGCTCGGTCGGCCCGGCGGTGATCAGGCCGCGGTCGCGGACCGCGTCGGCCTCGCGGTAGTGGTCGCCACCCTTGTAGCCGGGCTGCTCGGCGAGGTATCCGGCGGCGCCGCTGGTGTGCGGACGGTCGTCCAGCAGCCCCTCCCGGGCAAGGCCGGCGGTCGTGCCGCAGATCGCGGCGACCGGCACCCCCGCGTCCAGGAACTCCCGGGCCTTGCGGGCGAACGGCGCCAACTCCTCTCCGGTGTCCCAGAGATGGGCGCCGGGGAGGATCAGCAGCGCACTGTCCTCGGGGCGCAGGGAGTCGAGGGCGAGGTCGGCGAGGATCCGCAGTCCACCCATCGTCGTCACCGGGCGGTCGGTGCCGGACGCGACGGTGACCACGTCGTACGCGGTGTGCGGCGAGCGGAAGAGGCTGCCTTCGCGCAGCTGGGTGGTGGCGTGGCCGAACTCCCAGTCCGCGAGCGTGTCGTAGGCGGCGAGGTGCACGGTGCGGGGGCGGGTCGGGGTGTGCTCGTTCATGACGTCTCCTCGATCTGCCGGACCCTGTCAGATGACAGCACTCTGTCATTTCGACAGTGCACTGTCAATGGGCAGCAATGGGCGGTCAATGGGCGGTCAATGGGCGATCGATGGGCGGTCGATGGGCCTTTCGGGAGTGGTGTGCCTCCTTAACCCGCACCGGAGGCGCCCTTAACCCCGCCGTTCCTAACGTCCGTGCCGTACCGCACGGAGCGACCCAAACAAGCGACCCAACAAGCGGCACGACAAGCGACACGACTGAGGAGTGATGGACGCCTTGGAGACATACGGGCAACTGGCGGCGCGGCTGGCGATCGATCTGGCCGCGGTGAGCGTGCTGACCTTCGCCGTGTACTACCCGCGGCACCGGCGCCGCGACCTGGTGCCGGCCTATCTGGCGCTGAATGTCGCACTGTTCTCCGTGGTCGCGGCCCTGTCGCGGGTCGGCGAGAACGGCGGTATGGCGCTCGGCTTCGGGCTGTTCGGGGTGCTGTCGATCATCCGGCTGCGCTCGGACTCCATTCAGCACGAGGAGGTTGCGTACTACTTCACGACCCTGGTGCTGGGCCTGCTGTGTGCGCTGCCGCACCTCCCGCTCGCCGTGGCCGGGGCGCTGGCCACCCTCCTCCTGCTGGTCATCCATATCGCCGACCATCCGCGACTGCTGTCCGGCACCCGCCGCGTCGTGATCACCCTGGACGTTGTGCACGCCGACCAGGCGGCCCTACGCGCCGACCTGGCCCGCCGCCTCGGCGAGCCGCTCACATGGACCGTGCGGAAGGTGGATTTTGTCCGAGACTTGATGGTGGTGGATGTTCGATTCCGCGTGACGGAACTTTCCGGGGGTGTGGAGCGTAGAACGCGGAGCACCGCACAGAGCGCTCCCCGGTCCCGCACGATCGCCCTTCCCCAAGCTCTCAACGCTGTTCGAGCTGGGGGAGACCCCAACCGCCCGCCCGCCAAGGAGACCGTGTGATTCCCGCCGTACGAGCCATCGCGCGCGCCGCCATGGCCGCGCGCCCCGTACCGCTCGCCGATGTCCAGGCGCGTGCCGAACTCCTTGCCCGCTTCGACCACAGCTATCTCGTCCCGGTCGAGGTCTTCGCCGCCTTCGCGGCCGAACTCACCGACCCGCGCAGGCCCGGCGGCCCGTTCGCCGCGCTGTGCATCAACGGCCGCCGCTGGTTCCGCTATCACTCCGCCTACTACGACACCCCTGACCTGCGGTGCTTCCACGACCACCGGCAGGGCCGGCGACTGCGCTACAAGATCCGCGAGCGGCTGTACGAGGACACCGGCGAGCGGCAGTTCGAGATCAAACTCAAGGGACGGCGCGGCGAGACGGTCAAACACCGGCAGCCGCTGCTGCCCGGCGACGCGGCCCTCGGCCATGCCCCGCGGGGCTTCCTCGCCTCCGTACTGGACCGCACGTACGGCATCGAGGCCCCCACCGAACTGGGGCTCTCCATAGAGACCGACTACCAGCGGACCACCTTCGTCGCGGACGGGCAGCGCATCACCTGCGACGCGGCCCTGGTCTGCCGCGACCTGGAGACCGGCCGGACCGTACGGGCCGACGGCGGCCTGGTCCTCGTCGAGACCAAGACCACCGGCCATCTGACCGAGGCGGACCGGCTGCTGCACGGCTACGGCTTGCGCGCCGCCGAATTCACCAAGTACTGCGGGGCGTTGGCGGCCCTGCGCCCGGAGCTGACCGCCAACCACTGGCGGCGGGCGGTGCGGACGGTCTTTCCCGCGGCGGCTTGAGGGCCGGGGGCGGCCGCCCCAAGCGATCCAGCTTGATCGTTTTCGATCGAATATGGAACCGTGATCGCACATCACATGTCCGTATGCACGGCGTTGTGCGGGCGGGGAGCTGAGGGGGAAGCGGGCCGGTGTCGATCGAGCTGCCTGGTGAAGTCGTCTGGATCATGGAGTTGATGGGTCTGGAATGGCCCGACATCGACGAGGACGAACTGCGCGCCTGGGCCGGGCATGTGAGGGAATTCGGTCAGGGGCTTTCGGAGTCCCATAACGGGATGGACTCCGTCCTGAAGGGGCTTGCGGGCGCGTACGAGGGCGCGTCCTAGGATGCCTTGCTCGGCCGGTGGGACAAGGCTTCCGGCGAACACCTGACGACCCTGACCAATTGCTGCGAAGTCCTGGCCACGGCACTGGAGGTTGCGGCCACCGGCGTGGTCGTGGCTAAGGGCGTAGTTATCGCCCAACTGGTCATCACCGCAGTCGAGATGGCGGCGGCAGCCGCCGCAACGGTGGCGACGCTCGGTATTGCCGCAGCCGCCGAGGCGGCAGCCATCGAGATCGGCAAACGCATCATCAGGGCCGTCATCCAGGAGATCGAGGACATTCTCATCGCCGAACTCGTCTCCATGGCGATCGAGCCCTTCCAAGCCGAGATCGAGAAAGCCGTCTCCGGCCTTGTCTTCAAGGGCGTTGATACTGCGCTGGGCGCGGCGGGGGGTGTCGCGTGAGCAAGGGATTCAAGGCGCACCCCGACAACTTGGCGAAGGCGGCCAAGGAGGCCCACGGGCATGCGGAGCGGGTGGAGCGGCACAGCAGCAATCTGGACGGCAAAACCCGCGGCCGGCTGCTCGGTAAGGGCAAATTCGGGATGATCGTGGAGAAGGCGATCCGCCCGATCATCGACTCGATGATTACGGATATGTCGAAGGCAATGGCCCGGGGACACCGGTCGATCGGGCACGGGCTGGATATCACCCGGAAGAACATAGACGACGCCGAGAAAGCGATACGTAAAGACCTGCGGCGTCATCAGGACGACCGCGATGCCATCCAGCTGAAGCTCGGTCAGCGCGTCCTCGGCGAGGACGATCTGCGCGACAAGCACAGGAAACGCGTCGTCGAGCGCGTCGATGGCCTCCGACGGCAGGGTCATGGTCCGCAGCGGCATCTCGATCCGACCGATGACATGCTGAAAGACCGCTTGGGCAAGCCGATTGCGGTCCGGGACGGTAGCGGCAACCACCTTCGCGACAGCGATGGCAATCTGCGCTACAACCATCAGGACGGCTACATCCAGACCAATGAGAAGATCGACCCTGCGCATGGTCCCGACGCCAAGGAGCGGCTCCAGGGCGGTGATCTCTACATGGATGCGGAGAACCCGTCGCGGAGGCATAAGTGTGATGTGTTCTCCACGGGCTTCAACCGCGATCAGGATGATGCATTCATGCATGCTGATCTGCATGGCCGGAGCCAGCTGGATCATTCCAATCAGGACCGGCAGTTCATTCGATTCCAGCCCGAGGGCGCATGGGGGCCAGGCGAGCACCACGAGCGATTCCGCGGTTTTTATATCGATCCGAATAACCCAGTGGATGGGGCGACCAAAGGTATCAACTATAAGCCGGTCAACTTTCAGGGCGCGGGGATCCTGGCGATCTATGATCCAGATGGCAGGGGCGGGCATAAGCTGGTGACAATGTATCCGGAGCCAAAGAGGGATAGAAATATATGAGATATCGCGGGGAGGATATTCCCCATTTTGCGACCGATCGGGATATCTGTACGTTCTTCGAAGTCGTACTCGGCGTCGAATGGATCGATGACATTGATAAATACCGGCGCAATGTCGTCCGCCGAGACAAGAAAAAGGGTGAGGTGGTCCGCGATACGCCGCTCGCCCGGCATCTGCGTGAAGCGTTGGAGTACCTGCTCCGCGAACACCCCGTCTCCGCGGAACAGTGGGGCCAGCTGACCCACGTCTTCTTCTACGAAGAAGACCGTCTGTACGCTTACCTGCAGGATCTCTACGACTACTTCTACGGCGACCGCAAGGAGCCGCCGGTGGCCCCGGACCCGGAGGCACCGCCGCCGGAGAAGTACTGGACGTAGCCACCTTCATCACGCCAACGGACGGAGTCCCACCCCATGTCGATCCGCGACGAGCTGCCGCCCCGCACCGGCCCGTGGGCGACTCGTTTCGACACCGAGGATGCCCTGGTCCAGGCGGACGACGCGCTGCGGGAAGCGGCACTGAAGAATCACGACCTCTCGCCGATCCTGCCGTTCGAGGCGGTTTACGGAGAGGGTGAGAACTGCTTGGGGAAGGCCACGGCGATCACGATCGATCCCCGGCGGCCGTACGGCCCGGATGGCGAAGTGAACTACGTCTACGCGGACTTCTCCACACGCGGCCTGCTCTACGGCGTGTACCGCCCGGCCGGGGACGTGGAGAGCGAGGACGGACCGGAGAACGACGCCGACCTGCGGAACACCACGCTCTACCCGTACCCGGGCGGCTACGAGGAAATCGACCCGGTCACCGTCCCGCTGGCCGATCTCGGGCTGGACGTACCCGGCGTGGACCGTCGCTTCCTGAATTTCTGTGCCGGAATTCTCGGTGTCGAGGCGGTCGACGACCTCGGCATGTTCCGGGAGACCTTCGACCTGGTTTGGCCCGACTATCAGGACGCAATTCGCGCGGGGCTGATGCATCTGGTGACGAATGAGCCGCTGACAGTGGATCAGTGGTTCGCTCTGACCTTTGTGAAATTCTCCGACCAGCGGGAGCTGAGGGTGTATCTCGCACAGGTCTATGCCTACCTCTTCGACAACTTCGAGGCCATGCCGCTCGCGCCTCAGTGACAGCGCGGGCCTGCCCCGCCCCCGAACGTCGCCGTGATGCGGGCCCCGCCCCCCGGCGCAGAGACGAATTCCACCGCGCCGCCCGACTCCCGGGCGGCGCGGCGCACGATGTCCAGGCCGAGGCCCGTCGAGCCGCCGCCGCTGTTGCCGCGTTCGGGCACATGGCCGTGCGGGAAGCCGGGACCGTCGTCCTCGATGACCAGCCGGCCGTCCTCCTCCCCGCGTACGACGCTCAGCCGCATCCCCGCCCCCTCCGGGGTGTGGTCGAAGACATTGCCGATCAGCGCGTCGACGGCGGCGGCCAGTTCCGCGCCGTCGGCCCGTACGACGACGGGGGACGGCGGGGCGGCGAAGTCCAGGGCGCGGCCCTGGTCCTCCGCCAACGGGCGCCAGAAGTCCGCCCGTTCGCGGACGACGGCGGCCAGGTCGGCGCTCACCGCCTGCGCGGCGCCCTCCCGCAGCGGCTTGCGGGCCGTACGGATCACCTCGTCGACACCGCGCTCCAGCGCCGCCACGCCCGCCGCGATCCGCTCAGCCTCCGCCGGATCGCGCAGTCCCTCCGCGTCCAGGCGCAGCGCGGCGACCGGCGTACGGAGGCGGTGCGCGAGGTCGGCGGCGTTCTCGCGTTCGGCGGTCAGGAAGCCATGGATGCGCTCGGCGAGATGGTTGAGCTGGCGGGCGACGAGGCGGAGTTCGGGCGGCCCGGAGGGCTCGGCGCGGGCCGTCAGATCGCCGCCGGCCAGCCGGTCCGCGACGGCGGCCAGACGGCGGGCGGAGCCGACCAGGCGGGAGCCGAGACGGTCGGCGAACAGCAGGCCGAGCAGCATCAGCCCGGCACCGATCCCGGCGAACGCGAGGGAGGAGGCGAGCGTGCCCGCGTACAACTGACCGCTGGTGAGGGCGACATGGACGACGGCGGCGCCGCCCGCGACGCCCTGCACCGGGACGAGGACGGTCCGGCCGCCCCCGGGCGGCTCGTAGGCGAAGGCCCGTCCGTAGCGCGCCAGCCGCACCGCGTCGGTGACGGACGCCGCGGGGCCGAGAACCGTGCCGTCGGCGAGGATCACCGACGTACGGGGGAGGCCGGGGCCGTTGGCGGAGGCGACGAGGGTGGCGGCGGACCGGCGCCCGGAGGTCTCGGCGAGGGCCCCGCCGAGACCGGCGGCCAGGGAGTGGGCGCGGGCGGTGGCGTCGGCGGTCGCCCGGTCGGCGGCATGGCTGCGGGCCAGCAGGGACAGCGGGACGAGCAGCGCGGCCAGGACGAGCGCGGTGGTCGCGGCGGTCAGCAGGAGGATGCTGCGGCGCACGGCTAATCCGTCTGCCGTGGGGCCGCCGACTGTGGGTCAGTCGGCCGTGGAACTGCCGGCCGTGGATCCGAGCACGGCACCCGCCCGGCGCTCTCCGGGGCGGCCAGCTTCACACCCACCGTACGGACCGTGTGGAGATAGCGCGGCCGCTGTGCCGTCTCGCCCAGCTTCCGCCGCAGCCACGACAGATGGACGTCCACCGTCTTGTCGGCGCCGCCCAGCGGCTGCTGCCACACCTCCGCGAGCAGCTCACGCCGTGAGACCACCTGCCCGGCGCGGCGGGCGAGATACACCAGCAGGTCGAACTCCCGGGGCGTGAGGTCCAGCGGACGGTCCGCCAGCGTCACCTCGCGCGCCGCCACGTCCAGCACCAACTCGCCGACGCGGAAGGCCGGTTCGGGCTCGTCGGGGCCCAGGCGGCGCAGCACCGCCTTGATCCGCGCGTCCAGCTGGGCCGCCCCGAACGGCTTGACGATGTAGTCGTCCGCGCCGTCCCCGAGCGCCGCGACCATGTCGGGCTCGTCGTCCCGCGCGGTGGCGACGATCACCGGGACATCGCTGACGGCGCGCAGCATCCGCAGGACCTGGGCGCCGTCCACATCCGGCAGCCCCAGATCCAGCACGACGAGATCGGGGCGGTCGGTGACGGCGGCGTCGAGTCCGGACATCCCGGTCGCGGCGGTGGCGACGGCGTGGCCTCGGTCGTGCAGGGCACGCACCAGCGCACCGCGCAGCCGCGGGTCGTCCTCGACGACGAGTAGATGGGGCATGCAGTCACCGTAGCCAGCGACGATGTGCGAACGGGAGGGCGGGCGGCGGGCTTTGAGCGGGCCTTAACCGGGCGTTAGGGAATGGTGCGGAAAGCTGGGCCCGGCACCCGGACGGGAACGTTCCCGGGCACCCGGGGGAGAGGTGGCGGCCATGAGGTGGCGCGGTGCGGCGACGGCGGCAGCCTGGGTCGCCGTGGTGGGCGTGGCGAGCGGGCTGGGCGCCCTCTCTCTCGCCGGCACGGTGGACCGCGGTGCGCGCGCCGCCCCTCTGGACGACGCGGCGGTACGGCAGAAGCTCGCCGCGGCCCGCTCCGCCTCCCCGGGGCCGTCGGTCACCGCGTCCTCGCCCTCCGCTTCACCTTCTTCCCCTGCGCCGTCTCCGCCGACTGCGCCGACTGCGCCAGTGACGACCGCGACCCTTCGCGTAACCGGCGGCAGCCTCACCGCCCAGTGCCGGGCCGGCGGCCGGGTCTACCTCACCGCCTGGAGCCCCGCCACCGGCTACCACGTGGATGAGGACGTCGCCCGCGGCCCGGCCGCCACCGCCGCCGTCGAATTCGAGCCACTGGACGACGAGGGTGGCGACGACCGCCCGTACGAGATCCACTGCGCCCACGGCCGCCCGGAGGCGGCGCCGGCACCCGACCGGGACGACGACTGAGGGCCGTCTTCGGGGGGAGCGTCCGCTCTGGAGCTTCCTACAGCCCCGCCGGCGTTCCGCCCGTCGCGCCGACATTCTGTCCGCGCGCGTGGTGAGCGCCATACACACTGTCGGTACCCGTCAGCGCACCGTGATCTCTAGGCTGGGAGTGTTCGCCGCCGTCCCCGGCGGACCCGAGCGACCGATCCGAGGTACTGACCGTGACCACCACGCAACCCGCCTTCCCCGACCCTGCCGCCGGCGCGGCCGTGAAGGCCGACGACCGTGCGCATGTCTTCCACTCCTGGTCCGCGCAGGGTCTCATCGACCCGCTCGCGGTCGCGGGTGCCGAGGGCTCGTACTTCTGGGACTACAACGGCAACCGCTACCTCGACTTCTCCTCGCAGCTGGTCAACACCAACATCGGCCACCAGCACCCCAAGGTCGTCGCGGCCATCCAGGAGCAGGCCGGGAAGCTGTGCACCCTCGCGCCCGGCTTCGCCGTCGACGTACGGTCCGAGGCCGCCCGGCTGATCGCCGAGCGCACCCCCGGCGACCTCGACAAGATCTTCTTCACCAACGGCGGCGCGGAGGCCGTGGAGAACGCCGTCCGGATGGCCCGGCTGCACACCGGCCGCGCCAAGGTGCTGTCCGCCTACCGCTCGTACCACGGCGCCACCGCCGCCGCGATCAACCTGACCGGCGACCCGCGCCGCTGGCCCTCCGACACCGCCTCGGCCGGCGTGGTGCACTTCTGGGGCCCGTTCCTCTACCGCTCGGCCTTCCACGCCGAGAACGAGGCGCAGGAGTGCGAGCGCGCCCTGGCCCACCTTGAGCAGACCATCGCCTTCGAGGGCCCGCAGTCCATCGCGGCGATCATCCTGGAGTCCGTCCCCGGCACCGCCGGGATCATGGTCCCGCCGCCCGGCTACCTCGCCGGCGTCCGCGAGATCTGCGACCGCCACGGCATCGTCTTCATCCTCGACGAGGTCATGGCGGGCTTCGGCCGCACCGGCCGCTGGTTCGCCGCCGACCACTTCGATGTCACCCCCGACCTGCTGACCTTCGCCAAGGGCGTGAACTCCGGGTACGTCCCGCTCGGCGGCGTCGCGATCAGCGCCGAGATCGCCGCCACCTTCGACCAGCGGCCCTTCCCCGGCGGCCTGACCTACTCCGGCCACCCGCTGGCCTGCGCCTCCGCCGTCGCCACCATCAACGCGATGGCCGAGGAGCGGATCGTGGAGAACGCCGCCGAGATCGGCGAGAACGTCATCGGCCCGGCCCTCCGTGAGATCGCCGAGCGCCACCCGTCCGTCGGCGAGGTCCGCGGCATGGGTGTCTTCTGGGCCCTGGACCTGGTCAGGAACAAGGAGACCCGGGAACCGCTGGTCCCGTACAACGCGTCCGGCGCCGCCAACGCCCCGATGGCCGAGTTCGCGGCGGCCTGCAAGCGCGGCGGCCTGTGGCCGTTCGTGAACATGAACCGTACGCATGTCGTCCCGGCCTGCACGGTCACCGAGGCCGAGGCCAAGGAGGGGCTGGCAGCCCTGGACGAGGCGCTGACGGTGGCGGACGGGCACACCGCCTGACGCGCACCCCGGGTACCCCGGGCACGGCGGGTGCCCGCCGCGGCCCTCGCCTATCGTTGGCGGGGGCCGCCACCCGCGCGGTCACGGAGTCGTCAAAGGAGACGCACACGATGGCCGCCGGCGCAGACAGCGGAGTCATACGACGCAGCACCCTGCGCCAGCAGATCGCCGACGCGCTGCGCGACGAGGTCCTGGCCGGCCGGCTGCCCTGCGGCCACGCGTTCACCGTCAAGGAGATCGCCGACCAGTACGGCGTCTCCGCCACCCCGGTGCGCGAGGCGCTGCTCGACCTGTGCGCCCAGGGCCTCCTCGACGTCGAACAGCACCGCGGCTTCAAGGTGCACGCCTTCACCGCCGACGACTTCCGCTCCATGGTCGAGGCCCGCACCCTGATCATCGAAGGCATCTTCCGCGGTGGCGCGGACCGGGCGCTGCGCGATACGCCCGGCGAGGTGCTGGTCTCCGTCCGGCGCCGCGCCGAGGAGGCCGAACGGGCCGCCCGCGCCGGTGACCTGGACGTCCTCATCGGCTACGACCTGCGGTTCTGGCGCGAACTCAGCGGGATCGTGGGAAACCCGTACATCAGCGAGTTCCTGGACCGGGTCCGTGTGCAGACCTGGATGTTCGTGGTGCCCCTGCTGCGGCGCGAGCCCGACCTCAGGGGGCACCTGTGGCAGGGCCACAGCGCGCTCGCCGACGCCCTCGTCCGGCACGACCTGGGCGAGGCCCAGCGGCTGATCGCCGAGTACAACGAGCACTCCCTGGCCCTCGTGGGAACGCGCGGCTAGCACTACGCTGTCCCGACCATCGGCCGTAACGGGCCGTACCCGTAGCTGTCCCGTAGTAGTTCCGTACGTGCGCCGGTGCCCCCGTCCCCGACCGGAAGCGAGCCCTCACTCGTGGCATGTGACCTGTGGCTGGTACCCCTCGTCGATGTGCTGTGCCACAGCCCCGACAACCCGTTCTCCGAAGAGATCGCCGCCTACGACAAGGCCCTGACGGACGCGGGACTGCCACCGGTCCCGGTCTTCAGCTACATGCCCGGCCTGTCCGGTGACGTCGCGCCGGTCGCCGGCTTCGACTACGACGCGCTGCACTTCCTGCGCCGTGCCTATCTCCTGCGCCTGTGCGGTCTGGAGGTCACGCCGGTGGACGAACTGGGCGGCGACTACGAGCAGTTGCTGGAGATGTTCGAGGCGACCGCGCAGCAGTCCCACCTGGTGTGGCACTACGACCACGCGGGCGCGTATGTCCCGGTCGACTTCGCGCATCCGCTCGCCAACGACGAACTGCTGGAGGGCGGCGGCCCGTTGGGCTCCGCGCACGGACTGCTGCGTGAACTCGAAGCGGTCGCGCCGGCCCTCGGCATCGATCCGGCCAATCCGCCGGCCGCGCCCGCCCCGCCGGCCGGTCCCACCTCGCTGGAGGAGCGGGCGGGCGGCATACCTCTGGACGACAGCCCGTTCGCCCGGGAACGGCATGTCTGGCTGGGGCTGCATGCGGCGGCCACGCGGAGCCTCGGCCAAGGATCCATGATCGTCTTCAGTTGAGACGTCCGGTTCGGCGGACGTCTGGTTCGGCGGAGGTCTGGTTCGGTGGACGTCCCGTTCGGTGGACGTCCGGGGTCGCGCCGGGGGCACACGTGCGCCCGGCGCACACCAGGGCGCCGGCTCGGCGCGCCGTTCAGCGCGCCGTTCAGCGCGGCGGCTCCGGGGGCCGCTGCCGCGGCATGTTCGGCCGGGTGCCGGGCGGCAGCGTGAACCGCCCCGGCTGCCCCGCGCCGTCCTGCCGCGGCGCCGCCCACGGCACCAGCGCATGCGTGGCCTGCGGCACCTGCCCGGCCCGGAAATCCGCCATCCAGTGGGCCGTCTCGGACCGTACGAGCTCCCCGATGTCCTCGTTGAACCGCCGCAGCACCCCAAGGCACCGCTCCGCCGCCTCGCTCGCCGTGCCCTCCGTCGGCCCGAGCACCTCGCGCATGCTCTCCACCGCCCAGTCGAACTGCAGCGCCTCCAGCCGACGGTGAATCGCCTGGGCGGTGGCCAGATCCCGCATCCACCCGGCCGTCACCCCGAAGTGCCGGTCGCAGCTGACACACACCGCCGCCAGCAGCAGCGTCAGATAGCCCCACGGCGCCCCGCCGTTCCAGATCCCGGCCAGATCCAGCAGCGGCAGCGCCCCGCCCGCCGACACCCCGGCCGCGGCACCCAGCCGCAGCAGCCGCGCGCCGCGGCGCTTCGCCAGCCGGTCGTGCAGATACCAGTCGGCGGCGCGCAGCGCGCCCTCCTCGGCCCACACATAGAGCGCGTCCAGACGGTCGGCCGGCTCACCCCAGTCGCCGAGCGGAAAGGCCCGCCCCGCGAGATCCTCCCGGCCGCCGGTCCGGCCCTGCCCCGGGCCCCGCTCCCGATACCGGTCCCGATACCGGTCCCGATACCGGTCCCGGCGCCGCTCGCGGCCCTGGCGCCGTCCCCGCCCGCCCTCCTCCCGAGGAGGCCCCTCGGGCTGCATCTCCGGCTGACTCACCCGTGGGCTCCCTCTATACGGATACGTGCGGTGCGCGCGTTACGTACGAGACGGCCGTTGCGCGCAGCCCCTTCCTACCGCCGAACGGTTGGCCTTGCCCCCAAGATCGCCCGAATTCCGCCCGGAAGTGGTGCGGAGTCGGGTATAGGGCGGCAGGACAACTCACTCGAAAGAGTCTGCCGCGGCGGAAACGCGGGGGTTCCGGGGCGCGCCGCGCCCGCAGGGGACGCCCGCCGGATCCGCACGGCACCCGTCCGCCCCGCCTCCTGCAACCCGTCTCCCACGGCCCGCGGACCGTCCCGCCACCGGAGGCGACTAGGCTGCCCTGCGTGAAGGTCCTCGTCATCGGCGGCGGCGCCCGCGAACACGCCCTGTGCCGCTCTCTGTCCCTCGACCCCGACGTCACCGCGCTGCACTGCGCTCCCGGCAACGCCGGAATCGCCGAGGTGGCCGAACTGCACGGGGTCGACGCCCTCGACGGCGCGGCCGTCGCCGAACTGTCCGTCGGCCTGGAGGCCGACCTGGTCGTGGTCGGCCCCGAAGCCCCCCTGGTGGCGGGTGTCGCGGACGCGGTACGCGCCCGCGGCATCCCGGTCTTCGGCCCCTCGGCCGAGGCCGCCCAGCTGGAGGGCTCCAAGGCGTTCGCCAAGGACGTGATGGCCGCCGCCGGCGTGCCCACCGCCCGCAGCTACGTCTGCACCACCGCCGCCGAGATCGACGAGGCCCTGGACGCGTTCGGCGCCCCGTACGTCGTCAAGGACGACGGCCTGGCGGCCGGCAAGGGCGTCGTCGTCACGGAGGACGTCGAGCAGGCCCGCGCGCACGCCCTGGCCTGCGAGCGCGTCGTCATCGAGGAGTTCCTCGACGGCCCCGAGGTCTCCCTCTTCGCCGTCACCGACGGCGAGACCGTCGTCCCGCTCCAACCCGCCCAGGACTTCAAGCGCGCCTACGACGGCGACGCCGGCCCGAACACCGGCGGCATGGGCGCGTACAGCCCGCTGCCCTGGGCCGACCCGAAGCTGGTCGACGAGGTCATGGACACCGTCCTGCAGCCCACCGTCGACGAGCTGCGACGTCGTGGTACCCCGTTCTCGGGGCTGCTCTACGCCGGCCTGGCGATCACATCGCGCGGCGTCCGCGTGATCGAGTTCAACGCGCGCTTCGGCGACCCGGAGACCCAGGTCGTCCTCGCCCGCCTCAAGACCCCGCTGGCCGGGCTGCTGCACGCCGCCGCCACCAGCACCCTCGCCGCCTTCCCGCCGCTGCGCTGGAGCGACGGCGCGGCGGTCACCGTCGTCATCGCCTCCCACAACTACCCGGACACCCCGCGCACCGGCGACCCGATCGAGGGCCTCGCCGACGTCGCCGAGCAGGACGCCCCCAAGGCGTACGTGCTGCACGCGGGCACCAAGCGGGACGCGTCCGGCGCGGTGCTCAGCGCGGGCGGCCGGGTGCTGTCCGTCACGGCCACCGGCTCCGACCTCACCACCGCCCGGCAGCGCGCCTACCGCGCCGTCGGCCGGATCTCGCTGGACGGCTCCCAGCACCGGACGGACATCGCGGCGAAGGTCGCGGACGCGGAGGCGGGGGACCGCTAGCGAGGCGCTGCGTCACCGTCCCCGGCCCCGGGCAGACGTTCCGAGCGGGACGAGCACCCGGGGCCGAGGCGTATGCGCAAGGGGCCGATGCACATACGCCATCCGCTCTTTCTGCGCCATACGGGCCTCATGAGGCTTCTGTGCCGCCGTGCACAGACCCGCCCGCCGCCTGTTCCCGGCTTTACCCAAAGCCATTCCATCGAGTGACCGCACCGGGTATCCGGCTGACGTGGGCCACACCCCCAACTATGGTGCCGCGCAAGCGTCCTGTGGTCACCGCGCCGGAATCCGGCACGGCTGCCACGGTGGCGTCCGGCAAGTGGCTCACCGGCATTGCGATGTCAGTGGCCAGTGCCACAGTGGTGGGGGAGTGAGCAACGCCCACGGCGGACGCCCGCGTCCACCAGGCCCGCAGCGGAGTTCTCTCGTACCGCTCGTTCCGTTCCGTGTTCTCTCCGTCGTCTCCGTCCGGCTCCATCAGGACAGCAGGGGGTGTACAGGCTCGTGACAGATCCGGAAACAGGCGTCCTGGCGGCGCGTGCCCGCGCCCTCGCCGTGCTGCGGATCCGCGGTGCGGCGCTGGCCGTGGCGCTGCTGCCCGCGGCCGTGGCCGTGGTGCTCATCGTCGGCGGCGCGACCGGCCATATCGGCGGCCCCGGCTCCGGCTGGAGCGGGTGGCACACGGTTCGCTGGATCGTGAGCGGCCTCGCCGTGGCCGCCCTGCTCCTGGCCGCGCTGGTCACCGCGGTCGTCGTGCGCGCCAGACCCGCGCTCAGCCCCTCCGTGCCGATCGCCGAGAAATCGGCCCCCGACCTCTACCGCCTCGTACGCGACCTCGCCGACCGCCTCGAAGTCCCGCCGCCGTCCGCGATAGCGCTCACCCCGGACTGCGACAGCTGGCTGGAGGACCGTACGCACCGCGCCCACGCCCCGCCCCGCAGCCGCCCGCGGCCCGCCGGCGAAGGACGCCGGGAGCCCGAGGCGCCGGTCCTCGTCATCGGCTCGCCGTTCCTGTGGTGGATGCGCGTCGCCGAGCTGCGGGCCCTGCTCGCTCCGGTCGTCGCCGGCACCGGCCCGTCCGCTCACCCCGACATAGCTGCCGCCCGCCGCTTCATCCGCGGCCTGGACGCCGCCGTCGCGGTCTCCGCCCGAGCCCAGGGCACACCCCGCCGCCTCGCGCTCCGCTTCGTCGGCCGGGTGGCGCGGCTGCTGCTCCGCGCCTGCCGCGACCACGCCACGATCATGGAGCGGGGCGTCGCGGCCGCCGCCTCCGAGCGCGCCCAGGGCGTCGACTACGGCCTGCGGATCGTCGCCCAGGAACAGGTCGGCCTGGCCTACGCGGGCTGGGACCGGCTGCTGACCCGGGTCGCGCTGCCCGCCTGGCGGATGGGCCGCTGGCCGTCCCGGCTGGACGCCGGCGTCGTCTCGGCGCTCACCGAACTCTCCCGCCGCGACCGCCTCGCCGAGGGCTTCGCCTCCCGCCTCGGCGAGCGCCCCGCCTGCGACCTCCTGGAGGAGCCCGGCGACATCGACCGCGCCGCATCCCTGCTGGCCGCCCGGCTCTTCCACGGGGGCCCGGCCGAGCCCGGCCCCGACTGGTCACCGGTCGGCTGGAACCAGTACCCGCAGGAGGTCGTGGACCGGAAGTGGCGCATGGAGGCCGCCCGCCTCCACCGTGTCCTCGACGACCTCTCGGACCCGGGCCTGTCCACCACGGACCCGGCGGGCACGGCAGCGACGCCGGACACGGCACCGGTCCCGGGCACCGCACCGACGGCGAACACCCCGGCCGGCGCGGCCACCGACCCTTCCCCAAGCTCTCCACTGCTCCCCCAAGCTCTCGACTCAGCTCCGGCAGGGGGGACCCCCACCCGCAGGGGAGACCCCAATTCCGCCCCCTCAACCACGCCGCCCGCCACCTCCCCCGCCGCAGCGGGCCCCACGGTCCGGCATGCCGCCACCCGGCCCCTCTCGTACGCCCGCAGCCGCGCCCGTACACCCGCCGGCCACGGCCCCGCCGACCGTCAGCCCACCGGCCTGCCCACCGCCGACCTGGCCCCGCCGCCCACCGGGCCGACGCTGGCCCGGGTCATCGACCGACTGGCCCACGACGACCGCGCCGGTGACCTCGTCGCCGCCCGCCTCGGCGCCGAGGTCGAGCGCGAGGAACGCGAAGAAGCGGCCCGCCAGGCCGCCCGCGACACCTCCGCACAGGACGCCGCCGCCGGCGTGGCCTGGGGCGACGGCCTGGCCGAAGGCGGCCTCCCGCTCTTCCCGCTGCAACCGCCCCGCACCGGCCGCGAGCTGCTCGCCGACCACGTCACGGCCATGGTCTGCTGCGCCGCCGTGGACACCGCCGGCGCCGCCCCCGGCCTCGACTGGCTGGACGGGCCGGCGCTGCTCGTCGACGGCGCCCGCCGGTCCGACCTCGGCCGCCCCGTGCTCAGCCTGGTCGACGACGGCGACGCCGAACCGCTCCGCGGCTGGCTGACCACCGTCGGCGTACGCCCCGAGAAGCCGGTCCGGCTGGTGTGAGCCGCCCTCGCCCACACCACGTGCCGCATGACCCGCCCCACCGGCTGAATGTTCCCCTCCAGTTCATTTTTCGGGGTGAGCTCCCCTGAATTCACGACGAAGGGTGACGAAGTGAGTGCGTAATGTGATGTGCTGAGGAGGGCCGGGTTCGTCCAGCCGCAGACAGCCGGACCCCACGGGGTCCCCGTCCCCGCACCCGCGGAGACGGCGAGACGAACCGCCAACGGCCGGTCGGCCGCGACCATGGGGGACGCGGGAGGGGAGTGGAAGGTGGCGACGGAACAGATCAGGCGCTGGGAATCGGGCGCCCTCGCCCACGCGGTCACGGACCCGTTCGGACAGGGCCCGCTGCCCTGGCTGCGCGGCAGCGAGAACTACTTCGACAACGGCCAGGTCGTCCCCTGGTACGTCGACCCCGCCGTCGCCCAGGGAGACCTCCGCGTCCCCCCGCCCCGCACACACAACGGCCCACGCAGCGCCGACGACGTCCGCCGCCAGATCAAGGGCTTCGCCAGCACCGGCGCGGTGGCCCCCGGCGAACCCATCGACTTCCGCGTCTCCGTCGACCCGCCCCAGCCCTTCAGCATCGACATCTACCGCATCGGCCACTACGGCGGCGCCGGCGCCGCCAAAATCACCACCAGCCCACGCCTCGCCGGCATCGTCCAGCCGTCCCCGCTCACCGCCGACCGCACCGTCTCCTGCCACCACTGGTGGCTCTCCTGGCGCCTCCAGGTCCCCACGTACTGGAACCTCGGCGCCTACGTCGCCGTCCTCACCACCGCCGACGGCCACCGCAGCCACATCCCCTTCACCGTCCGCGACGACCACCCCGCCGACCTGCTCCTGCTGCTCCCCGACATCACCTGGCAGGCCTACAACCTCTACCCCGAGGACGGCCGTACGGGCGCCAGCCTCTACCACGCCTGGGACGAGAAGGGCGGCCTCCTCGGCGAGCGGGACGCCGCCACCACCGTCTCCTTCGACCGTCCCTACGCCGGCGCCGGACTCCCCCTCCACGTAGGCCACGCCTACGACTTCATCCGCTGGGCCGAGCGCTACGGCTACGACCTCGCCTACGCCGACGCCCGCGACCTGCACGCCGGCCTCGTCGACCCCTCCCGCTACCGCGGTCTGGTCTTCCCCGGCCACGACGAATACTGGTCGGTGCCCATGCGCCGCACCGTCGAAAGCGCCCGCGACAGCGGCACCTCCCTCGTCTTCCTCTCCGCCAACACCATGTACTGGCAGGTCGACCTCTCCCCGTCCCCCTCAGGACCCCACTCCCTGCTCAGCTGCCGCAAACGCCAGGGCCCCGGACGTCCCGCACTCTGGCGCGAACTGGGCGACCCCGAACAGCGGCTGATGGGCATCCAGTACGCGGGCCGGGTCCCCGACCCCGCCCCCCTCGTCGTCCGCAACGGCGACCACTGGCTGTGGGAAGCCACCGGAGCCCACGAAGGCGACGAACTCGGCGGCCTCGTCGCCGGCGAAGCCGACCGCTACTTCCCCCGCACCAGCCTCCCCGACCACACCCGCCGCATCCTGCTCGCCCACTCCCCCTACCGCGACAGCGACGGCACCCGCCGCCACCAGGAAACCTCCCTCTACCGCGCCCCCAGCGGCGCCCTGGTCTTCTCCTCCGGCACCTTCGCCTGGTCCCCGGCCCTCGACCGCCCCGGCCACGTCGACCAACGCATCCAACGCGCCACCGCCAACCTCCTAGACCGCATCTGCAAACGCGATTAGGACCCCGGCCCATGGCGCCGTCCAACCGCAGGCCAGACGCCATGTGCCAGACCCGCCCCAGCGCCCCGACGGGGTCTCGCCGCGCCCCGCCGACCCTGCGGCATCGCCGCGCCCCGGCATACGGGAGAATCGGAACGAGTCCTGGATCAACCTACGCGGAGGCAGCGTGTCCGGTTTCGTAGAAAAGCCCGAGCCCGTACAGGTCCCGGGTCTCACCCACCTGCACACCGGCAAGGTGCGCGACCTCTACCAGAACGCCGCCGGCGAACTGATCATGGTCGCCAGCGACCGCACCTCCGCCTACGACTGGGTGCTGCCCACCGAGATCCCGGACAAGGGCCGCATCCTCACCCAGCTCTCCCTGTGGTGGTTCGACCAGCTCTCCGACCTGGCGCCCAACCACGTCATCTCCACCGACATCCCGGCCGGTGCCCCCTCAGACTGGGCCGGCCGCACCCTCGTCTGCACCTCCCTCGCCATGGTCCCCGTCGAATGCGTGGCCCGCGGCTACCTCACCGGCTCCGGCCTCGCCGAGTACCAGCAGACCCGCACCGTCTGCGGCCTGGCCCTCCCCGAAGGCCTGGTCAACGGCTCCGAACTGCCCGCGCCGATCTTCACCCCGGCCACCAAGGCCGCCGTCGGCGACCACGACGAGAACGTCTCCTACGAAGAGGTCGCCCGCCAGGTCGGTGCCGAGGTCGCCGCCCAGCTCCGCCAGACGACCCTCGCCGTCTACGGCAGGGCCCGCGACGTCGCCCGCGAGCGCGGCGTCATCCTGGCGGACACCAAATTCGAGTTCGGCTTCGACGGCGAGACGCTGACCCTGGCCGACGAGGTCCTGACGCCCGACTCCTCGCGCTTCTGGCCCGCCGACCAGTGGCAGCCGGGCCGCTCTCAGCCGTCCTTCGACAAGCAGATCATCCGTGACTGGCTGACCTCACCGGCCGCCGGCTGGGACCGTACGAGCGAGCAGCCGCCGCCCGCCCTCGCGCAGAGCGTCATCGACCACACCCGCGCCAAGTACGTCGAGGCCTACGAGCGCCTCACCGGCCTCAGCTGGTCATAACCACCCCGGCGCAGGAACACGGAAAAGCCCCGGCCGACATCCCATCGACCGGGGCTTTTCCTTCTGGCTTTTCTCTGAGCGGACGACGAGGCTCGAACTCGCGACCTCAACCTTGGCAAGGTTGCGCTCTACCAACTGAGCTACGTCCGCATGCTCCGCAAAAGCGCCTGAAAACAGTCGCCGGTGTGCGGTGCGGGGTCCACTATAGCCAACCCCGCTCGCGTGCGATGCGCGCCGCCGCATGACGGTTCTCCGCAGACAACTTCGCCGTGGCCGACGACAGGTAATTGCGCACCGTCCCAGGAGACAGCGCCGCCCGCTCCGCGATCTCCGTCACCGGCGCCCCGGCCTCGGCGAATTCCAGCACCTCCGCCTCCCGAACCGTCAACGGGGAATCCCCCGCACTGATCGCGTCCGCCGCCAACTCCTGGTCGACATAACGCTTTCCGGCATGCACCGCGCGAATGATCTCCGCCAGCTGCTGTGCCGACACCGTCTTCGGCACGAACCCTCGCACCCCGGCCTCCAGCGCCCGCTTCAGGTGGCCCGGACGCCCATGACTCGTCACGATCATCGACCGGCACCCCGGCACCTCACCCCGCAACGATGTGGCCACCGCCACACCGTCCGCCCCCGGCATCTGCAGATCCAGCACCGCCACATCCGGCGCATGCGCCCGCGCCATCGCCCGCGCTTCAGGCCCCGACGCCGCCTCCGCCACCACCAGAAGATCCTCTTCCAGCGACAGCAACGCGGCCAGCGCGCCGCGGATCAAGTGCTCGTCATCGGCGAGCAGTACCCGGATCACGTTGTCACTCATCTCGCTTTCCCTCCCCTCCCCCCCACCCCGCCCGCCCCCGGCCCCATCCACCCGAGTCCCCTCCCCAGCCCGATCCCGGTACTTACCGACCCCTATCCCCGCCCCCGGCTCGATCCCCAAGCCCCTGACCCCAAGCCCACGCCTCACCCCTCGTCCCTCGCCAACGCCCACCCCACGCGAGGCCCCCGCCCCCGAGCGCCCCCCTCCGCACCCACCGGGAGTTCGACCGTCAGGCGGTACGAGCCCTTCGCGAAGGGGCCCGACTCCAGGGTTCCGGCCAACGGGTCTAGGCGTTCACGCAGACCCTTGAGGCCGCTTCCGGTCTGTGGCGCGCTGTCCGGCAGCGTCACGACGCCGTCGTTCTCCATGGTCATCACCAGTACGCCGCGGTCCCGGTCGACGCGGGTCAGCAGGACGCAATGGCGGGCTTCGGCGGCATGCCGCAGGACGTTCGTGGTGCCTTCGCGTACGACCCAGCCGAGTGCCGACTCCACCTCCGCCGGCAGCTGGATGGCCTCCTCTCCCTGGATCCGGCAGTCGACTCCCGCTGCGCGCAGTATGGAACGTGCGCCGGCCAACTCCGCCTGAAGATCCGCTTTCCGGTATCCGCGCACCACCTCCCGCACCTCCCGCTGCGATTCCTGCGCTATTCGCTGCACCTCCACCATCTGCTCCACCGCCTCCGGCCGCTGCCGCCGGGCCAGTTGGACCGCCAGCTCGCTCTTCAGGGCGATCACCGCCAGATTCCGGCCCATCACGTCGTGCAGGTCCCGGCCGAACCGCAGCCGCTCCTCGGCGACCGCGAGCTGCGCCTGGGTCTTGCGCGCCGCGTCCAGTTTCCAGAACACGGCGAGGAGCCATCCCGACGGCCGTGCCAACAGAAAGCTCCACAGCCCGGCTCCAACCAGCAGGATCGCCAGGATCGCCCCGAACAGCCATACCTGGGTCAGTAGGCCGCTCACGAGCACCAGTCCCGCGGCCGCACCGGCCAGTGATGCCAGATACATCCGCTTGGAAATCAGCAGGCTGTAGGCCATGCAGAACGGAGTGAGGGTCGCGGCCATCGCGATTATCACCGTGGCCATGGTGTCCTCGTCCTTGACTCCCTTGACGGCGAGGAGGGCGCACAGAACGATCTCGGCAGCCAGCGTCAGCGCACCTGAGACGATCATCAGGCGGTGCGGTGTCGCTCCTTGCTTCAGATACTGCCGTAGCGCGCGGTTCAACAGGCACATCGCCAGGAACCCCTGAGCCACGTTCAGCCCCAGGGCCGCACCGGCCAGGGTGACGGCCAACGGCTCGCCGACGGCTGGCTTTCCGAGGACAGGGCCCACCCCGGCGAGCACGGCGAACCACACCAGCAGGTACAGCGTCCAGCGGAAGTACGCGTCGACGAGGGCCAACTGACCCCAGCGCCGCAACTTCTCCTGCACCCGTCCGATCATGCGCTCCGTGCCCCCGTCGTCCTCATCGCCGTACGCGGCTAGCGTCGTGGCTCCCAGCGGAACCACCGCTGGACAGCAAACACCGCGAGCCCGGCCCAGACCAAGCCGATGATCAGCTGCTTCATGGTCGCCGCCAGATCTGCGCCACCGGTCCAGCCGGCGCGTATCAGCTCCATCACCGGTGACAGCGGTAGGAGTTCGAGCACGGAGGCGAGGCGGTCCGGCAGTACGTCCAGAGGAACAATCATCCCGGATCCCACCAGTGACACGATCATGAGGGGGAACACCACCAGCTGTGCGGCTTCGGCGGACTTGGCGAGGGCGGAGGACGCCGCGGCGAGCCCCACGACCACCACCATGCCGATGACCAACCCGGCTATCAGCAGATGCGGCGCGGTGGGCATCCCCGTGTCCAGCACCGCTCCGCCGAGGACCACCAGCAGCACACACTGCAGCAGGCCCATGACCGTGGACGGCAGGGCGGTGCCGGCCAGTATCTCCAGATCCCGTAGTTCTCCCGTGCGCAGCCGCTTGAGGACCAGTTCCTCGCGGCGCGCGACATATGAGCCGGTGAGGTTGGAGTACACCGCGAAGATCAGGACATAGCCGAGGGTCGCCGGCAGCAGCACCGTGCCGACCGACAGGCCGGTCCCGCGGAGGTCCATTCCGCTGACCGCCTGTTTCATGGCGAACGCCATGGTGACGGGCATGATCAGCGACATGAACAGCGCGGTCTTGTTGCGGCAGAGCAGCGTCAACTCCGCGCGCCCCAGCGCTGTCAGCCGCGCTGCGGCACCGGTTTCGGCGGGTGCTCCCGCCCGCTCTGCCGCGCTTGCTTCGATCGTGCTCGTGCTCATGCGTTTTCCAGCCCCTTCGCTATCTGCAGGAAGGCCTCTTCGAGGGATGCGGATCGGACGTCCAGGCCCCGCAGCTCTATCCCGTTGTCCTGAGCCCAGAGCAGCACTCCGGTCGCGGCTCGCTGGAGTTCCTCGGTCCGCAGTCGGACCGTGCGTCCCGCTGTCTCGTGTCCGATGACGCCCAGGCTTCCCAGGGCCGGGAGATCGCCGAGATGGAATCCGTCGGGCAGGTCGAAGGAGATGTGCGAGGGATGCGCGGCGACGACGTCCGTGACCTGGCCGGCTGCCGCTATCCGGCCGTTGTGCAAGATCGCCAGCCGGTCCGCCAGTTCCTCGGCCTCTTCGAGGTAGTGCGTGGTCAGCACGATCGTGGTCCCGGAGTCGCGCAGCTCGCGGACCAACTCCCAGGTCTCGTGACGGGCTTCGGTGTCCAGGCCGGTGGTCGGCTCGTCCAGGAACAGCACCTCGGGCCGGCCCAGCAGTGCCAGAGCGAGGTCCAGCCGCCGTCGCTCGCCGCCGGACAGCTGCTTGACCCGGACATCTCGGCGCCGCGTCAGCCCCGCGGAGCTCAGCGCTTCGTCGACGGGACCTGCCCCGCTGGTGCAGCCCGCCCACATGCGCAGCGTCTCGGCGGGGGTCAGCTCGGACGGGAAGCCGCCCTCTTGCAGCATGACGCCGATGCGCGGCCGCACCTTGCGGCGCTCGGTGAAGGGGTCATGGCCGAGCACCCGCACCCGGCCCGCGGTCGGTGCGGCCAGGCCCTCCAGCAGCTCGACGGTGGAGGTCTTGCCCGCGCCGTTGGTCCCCAGGAGCGCGAACAGCTCGCCGCGCCCGACGGAGAAGTCGATGCCGCGTACCGCTTCGAAGCTCTTCCGCGCGGTCGCGCGGCGGCCGGTCGTGCCGTAGCTCCTGCGCAGGCCGGTGACGTCGATCACGCTGCCGCCGGTGCCGGCGCTCCTGGCGCCGCTCGGGCCGGTGCCTCCGATGTCTTTCTCCCCGATGTTCATGTGTCCAGCGTTCCGCCGGATCATGGTTTCGGGCAGTGCGGCCTGTCATCGCAGCAGATGACAAATGTCAGTTGTCGGCAGGTGGGAAGCGGGTTAGCGGGAGGGCGCAGGGGGGTGGGGGTCGAGGGGTTGGGACGGAAAAGCGAAGAAGGCCCGGTCGTGATGACCGGGCCTTCTTTTTCTGAGCGGACGACGAGGCTCGAACTCGCGACCTCAACCTTGGCAAGGTTGCGCTCTACCAACTGAGCTACGTCCGCAGGCATCCACTCGGCTTTCACCGAGCGGCGCGACAGCTACTCTACCTGATCCTTTGGACCGGTTGGGCAGTCAGAGCGGGTGACAGGGATTGCACACTGCGCCTCCCCCTTGGAAAGGGGGCGCTCTACTACTGAGCTACACCCGCGTGACTCCGTGAGGTTCGGCCCTTCGGCCTCGCCCCTCGGCGTGCTCCAGACTCTAGCTGATCAGTAGGGGTGCTGTGCAAGTCGGCTGCGCGCGGACCGCGGAGTGCCGGCAAGTTGGTTAGTGGTTGGCGGCGTTGAAGGCTTCGTAGACCTTCTTCGGGATCCGGCCGCGGGGCGGGACGTCCATCTGGTGGGAGCGGGCCCAGGCGCGCACGGCCGCCGGGTCGGGGGTGACCGCGGTCCGGTGGTAGGCCTTGCCGGACTTGGAGCGCTTGCGTCCCGCTTCCACGAACGGAGCGAGAGAGCCGCGCAGTTTCTTCGCATTGGCGGGATTGAGGTCGATCTCGTACGACTTCCCATCCAATCCGAAGCTGACCGTCTCTGCGGCTTCTCCTCCGTCGATGTCATCGGAGAGCATTACTACTACTCGCTGCGCCACGGATATCGGTCCTTTCGTGCAGCAGTCCCGTGTTGACATGGGGTGATGCTGCAGATCCGGCTGATTGGAATCAATGCTTTTTCATTTGTACAGCGATGGGCATTGCATTGTGAAGCCCAGTTAATTTCGTCAGCGTGTCATCCCGCAATGCGGACCCTAGATCTTTTCGAGGATTTTCCCCACCGCTCACTCGTGCCGATGCCGGACCGTGATGAGACTGGATGATATCTATGCGCGTAGATTTTCGAACACGGTACTGTGAGGACACCGATCGGGGTCCGGGGTTCCCCGGAGAAACACAGCCGCACCACACCACCGGGAGTGCCAGTGGCACGCGTCGTAGTCGACGTCATGCTCAAGCCGGAGATCCTTGACCCGCAGGGCCAGGCGGTGCAGCGCGCACTGCCACGCCTGGGTTTCGAGGGGATCGCCGACGTCCGTCAGGGCAAGCGTTTCGAACTTGAGGTGGAGGGGCCCGTCGACGACGCCGCCCTCGCCCGCATCCACGAGATGGCCGAGACCTTCCTCGCCAACACCGTCATCGAAGACTTCACCGTTCGGGTCGACTCATGACTGCACGGATCGGTGTCATTACTTTTCCCGGCACGCTCGACGACCGCGACACCCAGCGCGCGGTCCGGGTCGCCGGGGCGGAAGCGGTGCCGCTGTGGCACCGCGACAAGGACCTCAAGCAGGTCGACGCCGTGGTCCTGCCCGGCGGCTTCTCTTACGGCGACTACCTGCGGGCCGGGGCCATCTCCCGTTTCTCGCCGGTGATGGAGACCGTTATCGAGCAGGCGAAGGCCGGAATGCCGGTTCTGGGTATCTGCAACGGCTTCCAGTTGCTCACCGAGACGCATCTGCTGCCCGGCGCGATGCTGCGCAACAACCATCTGCACTTCATCTGCCGCGACCAGAAGCTGCGGGTGGAGAACGCGGACACCTCCTGGACGGCGGACTACGAGGCCGGCCAGGAGATCAGCATCCCGCTGAAGAACATCGACGGCCGGTATGTCGCCGACGAGCGCACCCTCGACATGTTGGAGGCCGAGGGCCGGGTCGCCTTCCGCTACCTGGCCCACGGCACAGCCGCCGAGGGATACGGGAACCCCAACGGTTCGCTCCGCGACATCGCCGGCATCACCAATGAGGCGGGCAATGTCGTCGGCCTCATGCCGCACCCCGAGCACGCCGTCGAGCCGCTGATCGGTACGGGTCGTACCGACGGCCTCGGATTCTTCACCTCGATTCTGAAGAAGCTGGTCAACGCCTGATGACTCTGGACACCGTCAAGCACGCAGCCGAGACGCCCGACGTCGAGCAGCCCTGGGCCGACCTGGGCCTGAAGCAGGACGAGTACGCGCGCATCCGCGAGATTCTCGGCCGCCGTCCCACCGGCGCCGAGCTCGCCATGTATTCCGTCATGTGGTCCGAGCACTGCTCCTACAAGAGCAGCAAGGTCCACCTGAAGCAGTTCGGCGAGAAGGCCCCGAAGACCGACGCGCTGCTCGTCGGCATCGGGGAGAACGCGGGCGTCGTCGACGTCGGCCAGGGGTACGCGGTCACCTTCAAGGTCGAGTCGCACAATCACCCCTCGTACATCGAGCCCTACCAGGGCGCGGCAACGGGCGTGGGCGGCATCGTCCGCGACATTCTCGCGATGGGTGCCCGGCCGGTCGCCGTGATGGACCCGCTGCGGTTCGGCGCGGCCGATCACCCCGACACCAAGCGGGTGCTGCCCGGTGTCGTCGCGGGTGTCGGTGGCTACGGCAACTGCCTGGGCCTGCCCAACATCGGCGGCGAGGTCGTCTTCGACCCCTGCTACCAGGGAAACCCGCTGGTCAACGCGCTGTGCGTGGGCGTCATGAAGCACGAGGACATCCACCTCGCGAAGGCGTCAGGCGCCGGCAACAAGGTCATCCTCTACGGTGCCCGCACCGGTGGCGACGGCATCGGCGGGGTGTCCGTCCTGGCGTCGGAGACCTTCGACTCGACCGGGCCCGCCAAGCGCCCGGCCGTCCAGGTCGGTGACCCCTTCCAGGAGAAGCTGCTCATCGAGTGCACCCTGGAGATCTTCAAGGAGAACCTGGTCGACGGCATCCAGGACCTCGGCGGCGCCGGGCTGTCCTGCGCCACCAGTGAGCTGGCCTCGGCCGGTTCCGGCGGGATGCGCGTCGAGCTGGACACCGTGCCGCTGCGTGACTCCTCCCTCTCGCCCGAGGAAATCCTCATGAGCGAGTCGCAGGAGCGGATGTGCGCGATCGTCGAGCCCGGGAAGGTCGACCGCTTCCTGGAGATCTGCGAGAAGTGGGATGTCATCGCGACCGTCATCGGTGAGGTGACGGACGGCTCGCAGCTGGAGATCTTCTGGCACGGCCAGCAGATCGTGGATGTGCCGCCGCGGTCCGTCGCCCATGAGGGGCCGACCTACCACCGGCCGTTCGCGCGCCCGGAGTGGCAGGACGCGCTCCAGGCCGACGACGCCAACGCGCTGCCGCGGCCGGCCACGCCGGAGGAGCTGCGGGCCCAGGTGCTGCGGCTCGTCGCGTCGCCGAACCAGGCGTCGAAGGCGTGGATCACCGATCAGTACGACCGCTTCGTGCAGGGCAACACGGTGCTCGCGCAGCCGGAGGACTCCGGCATGGTGCGGATCGACGAGCACTCCGACCTCGGTGTCGCGGTGGCCACGGACGGCAACGGACGGTACGCCAAGCTCGACCCGTACGCGGGTGCGCAGCTGGCCCTGGCCGAGGCCTACCGCAATGTCGCCGCGTCGGGCGCGAAGCCCCTCGCCGTCTCCGACTGCCTGAACTTCGGTTCGCCGGAGGACCCGGCGGTGATGTGGCAGTTCGCCGAGGCCACGCGGGGTCTCGCGGACGGCTGCCTGGCGCTGGGCACGCCGGTCACCGGTGGCAATGTGTCGCTCTACAACCAGACCGGTGAGGTGGCGATCCACCCGACGCCGGTGGTCGCGGTGCTGGGCGTCATCGATGACGTCAACCGGCGTACGCCGATGGCCTTCGCGGACGAGGGGCACCTGATCTACCTGCTGGGTGACACCCGGGAGGAACTGGGTGGCTCGGCGTGGTCGCAGGTGATGCACGATCACCTCGGTGGTCTGCCGCCGCAGGTCGATCTGGCCCGGGAGCAGCTGCTGGCGGAGATCCTGCTCTCGGCTTCGCGTGACGGCATGGTCGACGCGGCGCACGATCTTTCCGACGGCGGGCTGGTCCAGGCGCTGGTGGAGTCGTGTCTGCGGGGCGGCAAGGGTGCCCGTGTCGTGGTCCCGGACGGCATCGACCCGTTTGTGTTCCTCTTCTCGGAGTCGGCGGGCCGCGCGATCGTCGCCGTGCCGCGCAGCGAGGAGCTCCGCTTCACCGACATGTGCGGTGCGCGGGGGCTTCCGGCGACGCGTATCGGTGTGGTCGACGGCTCGGAGATCGACGTCCAGGGGCAGTTCAGCATCGCCCTGGGCGAGCTGAAGGAGTCGCACGAGGCAACGATCCCCGGTCTCATCGCCTGAGGCATCTGAGGCACCTGAGGCACCTGAGGCACCTGAGGCGCCCGGCGCGCCGCGACGGTCCGTTCCCGCTCCGGGGGCGGACCGCCGGCGTTTCCGCGGTGGCGAACAGCCCCGTGCGGCCGTGCCGGATGTCCCCGTACGGCCGTTCCGGATATTCCCGCGCGGCCGTCCCGGTGGCCGCAGTAGCCTCGGCGCCATGCCTCCCGCCCGCGGTAAGTCCCGTACCCGCAGTTACGACCCCGCCAAGACCCGCGCCGCCGTCACCGCGCAGCTCGGGCAGGTGGGGGCGGCCGTAGCGGGACTGTCGCCCGAGCAGTTGGCGCTGCCGACCCGGCTCGGCGACTGGACGGTGCGGGAGCTGGCGGCGCATGTGGCCATGGCGGTGGGCAGCGTGGCGCGGAATCTGCGGCAGCCGGCCCCGTCGCAGCCGGAGACCGCCCTGCTGGACTGGCCGTTCGCGACCGTGCGGTTCGCCTCCGGCATCGACGACGACACCCGTGCCCTTGCCGCCGTGAACGACCCCGCCGAGCTGCTGGCGCGCACCGCCGAGGAGCTCGCCGAGATCCTGCCGTCGGTCCCTGACGACCGGCTGCTGCCGACCCGTGTCGGTGCGATGCGGCTGGGCGACTACCTGGTGACCCGCTGCGTCGAGCTGGTCGTGCACACCGACGACCTGGTGGCGGCGACCGGCGTGGAGATCCCGTACGACCGTCAGGCCCTGGCCACCGCCACCCGTCTGCTGGCCGACGTGCTCGCCGTCAAGGCTCCGGGCGGTTCGGTCGAGGTCCGGGTGCCGCCGTTCGCGGTGGTGCAGTGCGTCGAGGGCCCCAAGCACACCCGCGGCACCCCGCCGAATGTCGTCGAGACCGACCCGCTGACCTGGCTGCGGCTCGCCACCGGCCGTATGGGGTGGGCCGACGCGTTGGACGCGGCGGCCGTCAGCGCCAGCGGCGAGCGCGCCGACATCGGCGGGTACCTGCCGGTGATGAGCTGACCGGGGCGGGCGGGCAACGCGCGCGCCCCGTCCCCGGCCCTCGGCGTCACCCCTTCGGATAGGCCAGCAGCGTCCCGTCCACCGCCTCCCACGCGGCCCGCAGCCGCTCCAGCAGCCGCGGCTCATCGGCCGCCTTGTCGGCCTGTTCACGGGGATCGTTCGCGAGGTGGAAGAGCTGGTCCTTGCCGCTCCTGCCCCGGTAGTACTTCCAGTCGCCGCGGCGCAGCGCCCGCTCCCCGCGTACCCGCCAGAACAGATCGCGTTCGGCGATCGCCTCACCGCGCAGCAGGTGGCTCGCCAGGCTGGTGCCGTCCAGCGGGTGGCCGCGGTCCGGCCGGGCGCCGGCGATCTCCAGCAGGGTGGCCGTCCAGTCCGGGGTGAACACCGGCTCATGGCTGACCTGTCCGGCGTCGAGCCGGGCGGGCCAGCGCACGATGGTCGGCACCCGGATGCCGCCTTCCTGGAGCGATGCCTTGTTGCCGGACAGCGGCCAGTTGTACGACCAGCGCTCGCCGCCGTTGTCGCTCGCGAAGAAGACCAGGGTGTCCTCCTCCTGGCCGGAGCGCCTGAGGGCGGCCAGTACCTCGCCGATCGAGCGGTCCAGGTCCTCGACCATCTCGCGGTACTTCGCCAGCGAGCCGCCGTCCTTGTGGAACAGCGCGCCGGGCTCGCCCGCCTTGATCCTGCGGACGATCCGCGCGCTCTCCTCCTCGTCGCCGTCCGCGATCCACGGCCAGTGGGGAGTGGTGAAGTTGAGGTTCAGCAGCCAGGGCTTGTCGTGCTCGCGCTCGATGTGGTCGACGGCCCGCTCGGTGATGATCCGTGTGTAGTAGCGCAGGTCCTTGTACTCGGCGTCGCCCTCGTAGAGGTCGTACTCCCCGGCCAGCCCCAGCTTCGAGTAGTACTCCAGCGCCCCGCCGAAGTTCCCGAAGAAGGTGTCCCAGCCGGACTTGGTGGGGCTGTAGTCCGGCAGGTAGCCGCAGTGCCACTTGCCGATCAGCGCGGTGTCGTAGCCGGCGGTGCGCAGCAGCGAGGCGAGGGTGGGGTGGTTCGGGTCGAGCCCCACGCTCCGGTCCGCGATCGGTTCGGCCAGCCCGCCCTTCGTACGGCCCGGGAAGCGTCCGGTGTAGAGGCTGAAGCGGGTGGGCGAGCAGGTCGCGGAGCCTGCGTACGCCTGGGTGAAACGGACGCCCTGGCGCGCGAGGCGGTCCAGGTGGGGCGTACGGATATGGGTCGAACCGTACGAGGAGAGGTCGGCCCAGCCCAGGTCGTCGCCCAGGATGAAGAGGATGTTGGGGCGTCGCGAGCGCCGGTCGGGGGCGGCGCGGAAGGCCCGTTCACGGGCCTGGGGCGGTTCGGCGGCAGCGGCGCCGGGCGCACCCGCCACCGAGCCCACGGCCGCCGCGGCGCCCACGCCGCCGGCCAGGCCGCCGAAGGCACGCCGCGACAGGGCGGAAGACGTAACGGAACCTTCGGGCTTTTCGGGCGCGGAAGGGTGGGTGGGGTCGACGGAAGACATCGGTTCGGCTCTCCAGGGAGATCGTCAGGGGCCGTGATGCGGCGCGTCGGCTCCCCTGGGACGGCGGAAAGCGGGGGCGTCGCGTATCTCACACGGCCGTGCTGGGGTGCGTATACGGCAAAAGGCGCATACGCGAAAAACCCGCCATGCGGGGTGGGTGGCTGAAAGCGCGAGAAGGTGCAGCTCAGAATGGGTGCCGCGGCCGTGCGGGCGAATGTGTCGTTACCCGTGGTCACCGCACCGACGCTCAGCGACAGAGGCCGCCGGAGATGCGACCGAGGTCGACATGGCGGCGCCGCACGAGACGCTCGGTGCGGCGGGGCACCCGGTGACTCACCAGGCGCGCCAAGGGCTGCGGGGTCTGCATGGGCAGAAATCCTGTCCGCGTGGCCGTGGTCACGTCAAGCACGCTTCACGCGCCGTTCATGTACTCATCCAGGTGTGCGGCCATCCCCGGTTCGGATGAATCCGCGACCTGCCCTAGACTCAATGACGTGCCACGTGGTGACGGACGACTCAACCACGACCTGCTCCCCGGCGAGAAGGGCCCCCAGGACGCTTGCGGCGTCTTCGGTGTCTGGGCTCCGGGTGAAGAGGTCGCCAAACTCACCTATTTCGGGCTGTACGCGCTGCAGCACCGTGGACAGGAGTCCGCGGGCATCGCAGTGAGCAACGGCTCCCAGATCCTCGTTTTCAAGGACATGGGCCTGGTTTCCCAGGTCTTCGACGAGACTTCCCTCGGCTCCCTCCAGGGCCATATCGCCGTGGGCCATGCCCGCTACTCCACCACCGGTGCCTCGGTGTGGGAGAACGCCCAGCCGACGTTCCGTGCCACCGCGCACGGCTCGATCGCGCTCGGCCACAACGGCAACCTGGTCAACACCGCCGAGCTGGCGGATCTGGTCGCCGCGCTGCCCCGTGAGGGCGGCCGCGCGACCCAGGTCGCGGCCACCAACGACACCGACCTCGTGACGGCGCTGCTGGCCGGCCAGGTCGACGAGGACGGCAAGCCGCTGACCGTCGAGGAGGCCGCCCCGCGCGTCCTCCCGAAGGTCATGGGCGCCTTCTCGCTGTGCTTCATGGACGAGCACACCCTCTACGCGGCCCGCGACCCGCAGGGCATCCGCCCGCTGGTCCTCGGCCGCCTGGAGCGCGGCTGGGTGGTGGCCTCCGAGACCGCCGCCCTCGACATCTGCGGCGCCAGCTTCATCCGGGAGATCGAGCCCGGCGAGATGGTCGCCATCGACGAGGACGGCCTGCGCAGCAGCCGGTTCGCCGAGGCCCGCCCCAAGGGTTGCGTCTTCGAGTACGTCTACCTCGCCCGCCCGGACACCGACATCGCCGGCCGCAATGTGTACCTCTCCCGGGTGGAGATGGGCCGCAAGCTGGCCGCCGAGGCGCCGGCCGACGCGGACCTGGTGATAGCGACGCCGGAGTCCGGCACCCCCGCGGCCGTCGGGTACGCCGAGGCCAGCGGCATCCCCTACGGATCCGGCCTGGTCAAGAACTCCTACGTCGGCCGGACCTTCATCCAGCCGTCGCAGACCATCCGCCAGCTCGGTATCCGCCTCAAGCTCAACCCGCTCAAGGAAGTCATCCGCGGTAAGCGCCTGGTGGTCGTCGACGACTCGATCGTCCGCGGCAACACCCAGCGCGCCCTCGTACGGATGCTCCGCGAGGCCGGCGCCGCCGAGATCCACATCCGGATCTCGTCCCCGCCGATCAAGTGGCCGTGCTTCTTCGGCATCGACTTCGCCACCCGCGCGGAGCTGATCGCCAACGGGCTGAGCGTCGAGGAGATCGGCAAGTCGCTGGGCGCCGACTCCCTCGCGTACATCTCCATCGACGGCATGATCGAGGCGACCACCATCGCCAAGCCGAATCTGTGCCGCGCCTGCTTCGACGGCGAGTACCCGATGGAGCTGCCGGACCCGGAGCTGCTGGGCAAGCACCTCCTGGAGTCGGAGACCGCCGGTGCGGCCAAGCCGGACCTGGACGGCGTTCAGACGCTGACGGCCGGAGTCGGCGGCGCTGACGCGCTGCGCCGCCCGTAGAGCTCGTACACACACGACACGAAAGTTCTCAGCCATGTCCGCTGAATCCATGGGTGCCAGCTACGCAGCCGCCGGTGTCGACATCGAAGCCGGCGACCGTGCCGTCGACCTCATGAAGGAGTGGGTCAAGAAGGCCACCCGCCCCGAGGCGATCGGCGGGCTCGGCGGCTTCGCCGGTCTCTTCGACGCGTCCGCGCTGAAGCGGTACGAGCGTCCGCTGCTGGCCTCGGCCACCGACGGCGTCGGCACGAAGGTCGACATCGCCCGCAAGATGGGCGTGTACGACACCATCGGCCACGACCTCGTCGGCATGGTCGTCGACGACCTGGTCGTCTGCGGCGCCGAGCCGCTGTTCATGACCGACTACATCTGCGTCGGCAAGGTCTACCCCGAGCGGGTCGCCGCGATCGTGAAGGGCATCGCCGAGGGCTGTGTCCTGGCCGGCTGCGCGCTGGTCGGCGGCGAGACCGCCGAGCACCCGGGGCTGCTGGGCGTGGACGAGTTCGATGTCGCCGGTGCCGGCACCGGCGTGGTCGAGGCCGACCGGCTGCTGGGCGCGGATCGCATCCGTACGGGCGACGCGGTGATCGCGATGGCGTCCTCCGGACTTCACTCGAACGGGTACTCGCTGGTCCGCCATGTGCTGTTCGACCGCGCCGGAATGGCCCTGGACCGGGAGATCCCGGAGTTCGGCCGCACCCTCGGCGAGGAGCTGCTGGAGCCCACCAAGATCTACTCGCTGGACTGCCTGGCGCTGACCCGTACGGCCGAGGTCCACGCCTTCTCGCACATCACCGGCGGCGGCCTGGCCAACAACCTCGCACGGGTGATCCCGGACGGCCTGCATGCCACGGTCGACCGCTCCACCTGGACGCCGGGCGCGGTCTTCGACCTGGTCGGCTCCGCCGGCTCGGTCGAGCGCCTGGAGCTGGAGAAGACCCTGAACATGGGCGTCGGCATGATCGCTGTCGTCCCCCAGGAGGCGGTCGATGTCGCGCTGAGCACCCTCGCCGACCGCGGCGTGGACGCCTGGGTCAGCGGGGAGATCGTCGAGCGCGGTGACCATGCCGAGGCAGTGACCCTGACCGGTACGTATTCGAAGTAGATGCAGTCGCCGGCTGAACCGCGTCACCCAGGAGGCCGCCGCGCCGGCGGTCACCTGGGCAGCGCAGAACCCGGTCCGGGCGAGATGCCCCGGACCGGGTCCTTGGTGCTGTTGTCAGAGCCGTGTACGTGCGGCGGCTTCAGGCGCGACGACGCTGCTGGGACGAGTCACCCTCGTCTTCATCGTCGTCATCGTTGTTGTACAGATCCGCGTACTGTGCGTACGGGTCGTCGTCGTCCTTGTCATCCTCGAACGGTTCCCCGTTCGGAGGCTGCTGGTTCGACGGCGATGCACCCAGCTCGTCGGCCAGTCGTGAGAGATCCGTCCCACCGCTGCTGTACTTCAGCTGGCGGGCGACCTTTGTCTGCTTGGCCTTGGCCCGGCCGCGCCCCATGGGTCGACCCCCTCAATGACGGGGCTCGATGGCCCCAGAGTCTTGAACGCGTTCACGATACAGAGCGGACCCTCGACAGAGAGACCGGCTCGTAGGGCTTCAACGGTACCTGCTTCCGCGGCCATACGGTACGTCGCCCGCATCACCCGCCGCTCGGCATAACCCGCGAGGCACCCTTTCCTCGCTGGTCAACTGCGATTTTAACCTGTCCTGTACGGCGACCCGCCGACGGGTGGTGAGGGATGTCTCCCCAACCACCCGTGGCGGGTCGTACAAGGCGGTGTCTACGGCGGATTCGGCGGATTCGGCGGATTCGGCGGATGCGACGAACACGGCGGATGCCGCGTCGTCCGGGCCCGCTGGCCGGATTCAGTCGGACAGGCCTGCGATTCCGGGCTCGGTCAGGCGCGCCTGCCCTCCGCCATCCGGTGTTCGGCGAGTCGGTCGGCCGCCGCGGCGGGCGGAATCCCATCGGCCTTCGCACGAGCGAATATCGCCAGCGTGGTGTCGAAGATCTTCGTGGCCTTGGCCTTGCAGCGGTCGAAGTCGAAGCCGTGCAGCTCGTCGGCCACCTGGATGACACCGCCGGCGTTAACGACGTAGTCCGGGGCGTAGAGGATGCCGCGGTCGGACAGGTCCTTCTCGATGCCGGGGTGTGCGAGCTGGTTGTTGGCCGCGCCGCACACGATCTTCGCGGTCAGCGCCGGCACCGAGTCGTCGTTGAGCGCACCGCCCAGGGCGCACGGCGCGTAGACGTCCAGGCCCTCGGTGTGGATCAGCGTGCCGGTGTCCGCGACGGCGGTCACCTGGGGGTGCTTGGCGCGGATACGGTCCACGGACTCGGCGCGCACGTCCGTGATCACGACCTCGGCGCCGTCCTGGAGGAGATGCTCGACCAGGTGGTGGCCCACCTTTCCGACGCCCGCGATGCCGACCTTGCGGCCGCGCAGCGTCGGGTCGCCCCACTGGTGCTGCGCCGAGGCGCGCATTCCCTGGAACACACCGAAGGCGGTCAGCACGGAGGAGTCGCCGGCGCCGCCGTTCTCGGGCGAGCGGCCGGTGGTCCACTTGTTCGTACGGGCGACGACGTCCATGTCGGCGACGTAGGTGCCGACATCGCACGCGGTGACGTAGCGGCCCCCGAGGGAGGCCACGAACCGGCCGTAGGCGAGCAGGAGTTCCTCGGTCTTGATCACCTCGGGGTCACCGATGATCACGGCCTTGCCGCCGCCGTGGTCCAGCCCGGCGAGCGCGTTCTTGTACGACATGCCGCGTGAAAGGTTGAGGGCGTCCAGCACGGCCTCCTCCTCGGAGGCGTACGCATGGAAGCGGGTACCGCCGAGAGCGGGGCCCAGGGCGGTGCTGTGGATGGCGATCACGGCCTTGAGGCCGCTGGCGCGGTCCTGGCAGAGAACGACTTGCTCATGGCCGCCCTGCTCCGTACGGAACAGGGTGTGCAGAACGCCGCCGTCGGCACTGACGGAGGCAGGACGTACGTCGGTCACTGTGGTGACTCCCATAAGTCGCGGAGGACGCCCTCCTGCGGGTGGGGAGGGCCGGTGGGGAAGAGCGTAAGACCTCCGGGGTGTGCTGATCGGCCAGGTGCCGAGGATCACCCACTCGTGGGGGACCGGCGTGGGACGATCTGCCGTATCCCAGGCCGGGCGGGGGTAGGCAACTCCCGGCGGTGGACTTCCCTTTGAAGGAGCGGGCGTGGCCTTGGCGTCGTCGGTGCAGGTCCCGTATGCGGCATATCTACGGGTCTACGAGCCGCTGGCTGCGTTCCCAGAGCCGGAGCGCTCCCATTGGGCCCGTTACGCCAAGCGTAGGCACACGCCCACGGCCCAGGACGAGCAGCGCCGGGCGCTGGCCGATCTGCTGCCCACACCGCCGGTGCCGGTGCCGGTCCATGAGAGCGCCGACGCGTTCATCGCCGTCGTGGACGAGGTGACCTGCGTCTGCCCGTGGCGCACCCGGCTGCGCGGCTGGCAGGCCCTGGAGGCGCTGGAGGAGCTGCTGCCGGCGTCGGTGCTGGATGCGGCGCTGCCCCCGGTGGTGCGCCGGCAGGCGGCCACCGACTACGAGCAGTGGCGGGAGCGGAATCCGGACGCCCGGCCGTGGATCCGCGAGGGGAGCTGGCATGTCCCGGTCCGCTGGTTCGTGCTGTTCGACGACTCCGAGCGCGAGTACACCAAGGGTGACCAGGGGCTGCTGCTGCGTTACCGGACGCCGATGGCGCAGGCGCGCCGCCGGGTCGCGCGCGGACTGCGGACGCTGCGGGACGCCCTGGAAGAGGGGCCGCTGATCGACGGCCTGGTAGATGTGGGGCGCTGGCTTGAGGAATTCCACCCGCGTTCGGTCGTGGAGCTGGACTACGGAGGGCTGGTGCACGCGGTGCCCGAGGGGCAGCTCGCCGAGGACCATTCCGCCGCGGAGGTGGCGGAGGGGCTGGAGGCGCTGCGCGACGGGGACGGCGAGCGGGCCGGTGCCGCGTACGAGAGGTTGTCGGACCGGTGGCGGGCGGTGCGTGAGCGCCAATTCGCCAGCTGACTGCAATAAGGGTTGCGGTCGGCGAAACTGGGCATTCGGGCCATGTTCCGAAAAGATGTGCTGGGTTTGATTGTCCATGGGTCGATGACATGGGACGTAGGTCCTGATCCGGGCGATTGCCACAAGCGTGACCTAAAGCACTGACTTCGGGCCTTGCCCCCAAGCCATACCCTCGTGCCAAAATAGGACAAGGAGCCTGACAAGGGCTCCTTCCGTCCAACTAAGGGCGGATAGATCGCTATTGCGCTCCTTGTGTTGCCTCGTGGCGGCTGATCACGCTGTGACTGATCGTCACGACGGTGTGACTGTCCGTTATGGCCCGGTCCATCGGCTTCCGTCGAGGTTGAACACCTGAGAGGGCAATTCCATCGGTTTGGCCGACGTGGCTGGACAGATGGTGTAGTTGTAGTGCCGAGGACAAGCCGTTCGTCCTATAACCGACTCGGCCCGCGTCCGCCATTTCGGGCAACGTGGGTCAAGGTGCAGAATTTAGAGGAAAGAACCGTGATGGTTCGGTTCTCCCGAGGAGGCCGCTCATGACCGCTCGCACCCCTGACGCCGAGCCGCTGCTTACCCCTGCTGAGGTTGCCACGATGTTCCGCGTGGACCCGAAGACGGTGACCCGTTGGGCCAAGGCAGGCAAGCTCACGTCCATCCGCACGCTCGGAGGGCATCGGCGTTACCGCGAGGCTGAGGTCCGCGCACTGCTCGCGGGTATCCCGCAGCAGCGCAGCGAGGCCTGAATAACCGCATAGCCAGGCTGTTTTCGGTCCCCCCAACCCGAAAATGCCCACTTGGCACCACTTAGCTCCACCTGCTCCACCAAGCTCCACTCAGCTCCACCGACGGGGTGCCTGCCCCAACAGGCCCCACACCCGCTCCATCTGGGTACGTCATTGATCGCGCTGGACTCCGCCGGGTCCAGCGCGATCTTTTTTGCGTGTACGCCCGCTCCGGGGCTCCTCGTCGCGGTCCGGCCGACCCGGCGCCGACACCGCTCCGGGCGGCGGCCAGGGTGCCGTCAGGGCTCCTCAGGGGGTCCGTCTGGGCGGACCCGGCGGTCTCGTTTCGGAGTCGCTGGAGGGTGGTGCAATTGCACATATTAAATTGACTGGTTGTAAGGCGGGGGTAAGTTCCCTATCTCGTGAAACTTGTTCGGTGACTCCCGTCACGCGATGAGGTTCTTGAAGGCTGTACGGCCACTGCTGTAGTGAACTTCCAGCGCTGTCACTCAACGCCGTCACTCAACAGCGTGCCACCGCACGGCGGGTGAGGGAGGCGTCATTGGTCATCGGGTCGGGGGACTTTCGTCCTCCGCTGTCGACGGCCCGCAGGCGGCCTGGGAGGAGGCGGGTGCGGCGGTGGACGCCGCGGGCCCGGAGCGGGCCCTGTGCGGCTCCATGGCGAGCCGCAGCAGCTGATGGCAGATGGGGCAGTGCCGCGTCAGATGGCGGTAGCCCGTGGCGGCCGCCAGATGGGCGCGCAACAACGCCCTGGTCTCGTGCCTTGCTGCTGTCGTCATCGCACGCACCTCCCCGGCCCCACGCTTCCTCTGTGAGTACCGGCGGTACGTGCCGCAGTCAAGACGACCGAAGCCCCCGGCCGTCACCCGGAGCAGCCTTCGGGCCACGACGCGCAACGGCACCCGTCCTGGTGAGCGATGCGGGCGGGCCGGCAACCACGGCCGGCACCTGGTGGAGAGACCGGCTGGAAGTAGCCGCGGTCCTGACGGGATTTGCGGGGTCTGATCGCGGCTCCGCCGCGGGCGCGGCCATCGGTGTGTTCCGGGCCGGAAAGCACCAGGGCCCGCATCCGATGACGAATGCGGGCCCTGGAAAATGCGGTCCTGACGGGATTTGAACCCGCGGCCTCCACCTTGACAGGGTGGCGAGCACTCCAAACTGCTCCACAGGACCTTGCGTTTCGCTTCCCGCTTGTTCGGCGGGCTGCGAAGCAAGACTGTACAGCAGGTCAGGGGGTGCGGTCGAACTCGATGCCGGTGAGCGCCCCGCCCTAGGGAGCGGCCGCGTCCACGGCCTTCACGATGCGCTTGTCCGAGACCGGATACGCCGTCCCCAGAGCGTGCGCGAAGTAGCTCACCCGCAGCTCCTCGATCATCCAGCGGATCTCCCGGGCCGCGGCCGGAACCGGGCGGCCCTGGGGGAACTGCTCCAGGAGCCAGGCGTATTCGTCCTGCATCTCCTTCACCTTCGCCATCCGGCTGCGGTCCCGCTCGGCGTTGGTGGGCATCTGCTGCAGCCGGCGGTCGGCGGCCACCAGATAGCGCATCAGGTCCGGCAGTCGCTTGGCGCCGTGCGCGGTCACGAAGCCCGGCTTCATGAGGGCCGCCAGCTGCTCCTTGACGTCCGCCAGCGACAGCAGCAGCGAGGGGGATGTCGTCGCCTTCAGCCGGCGCTCGCACGCCTGCCAGGCGGCCAGTACCTCCTGGGCCTGCTGGATGGTCCTCAGCGTCGCGTCCACCAGGTCGGCGCGCACCCCGTCGAACAGCTTCCGGAAGGACTCCTCGTCCCACGCCGGACCGCCACGGGCAGCGATCAGCCGGTCGGCGGCGGCCGTCACACAGTCCTCGAAGAGCGCCGCGATGGAGCCGTGCGGGTTGCGGGACAGCGCGAGCTTCTGCTGGTTGCTCAGCTTGTCCTGAGCGAACTTGGCGGGGTTGGCGGGGATGTTGAGCAGGATGAGGCGGCGGGTGCCCGCCCACATCGCCTGCAGCTGCTCCGCCTCCGTGTCGAAGAGCCGTACGGCGACGCTGCTGCCCTCGTCCACCAGCGCCGGGTACGCCTTCAGCGGCTGGCCTGCGCGCCGGGTCTCGAAGGTGCGCGGTAGCGCGCCGATCGTCCAGGACGTCAGGCCCGTGCGCTGCTCCAGGCCGGCCAGCGCGGGGCCGTCGCCCTTGGCGCCCCTGCCGTCCTTGCCGGGCCGCTCGGCGGCCTGCTCGAACGCCTTGGAGATGGCGGCCCTGGTCTTCGGCTTGAGCTGCAGTCGCAGCGCTTCGAGGTCCTTGGCCTCGGCGAGCTTGTGGCGCCGCTCGTCGACGACCCGGAAGGTGATCTTGAGGTGGTCGGGGACCTTGGCGGTGTCGAAGTCCGCCGCCTCCACCGGTACGCCCACCATCTGCTGGAGACCCGCCGCCAGAGAGGACGTCAGGGCGCCCTGCAGGGGCACCGTCGAATCCAGGAAGCGGGCCGCGAAGTTCGGCGCCGGGACGTAGTTGCGGCGGATCGGCTTGGGCAGCGAACGGATCAGCTCCGTCACCAACTGCTCACGCAGGCCCGGGATTTGCCAGTCGAAGCCCTCGGAGGAGACCTGGTTGAGGACCTGGAGCGGGACATGGACGGTCACGCCGTCCGCGTCGGCGCCGGGCTCGAACTGGTAGGTGACCTTGAACTTCAGCTTTCCCTGGCGCCAGGAATCCGGATAGTCGTCCTTGGTGACGGTCTCGGCGGATTCGTTGATGAGCATCGAGTGCTCGAAGTTCAGGAGCTCCGGTTCCTCTTGGCACTTCTTCTTCCACCAGGAGTCGAAGTGCGCGCCGGAGACGACGTCCGCCGGAATGCGCTGGTCGTAGAAGTCGAAGAGCGTCTCGTCGTCCACGAGAATGTCGCGGCGCCGGGCGCGGTGCTCCAACTCCTCGACTTCACCGAGGAGTTTGCGGTTGTCATGGAAGAACTGGTGGTGGGTGCGCCAGTCGCCCTCGACGAGGGCATTGCGGATGAACAGGTCGCGCGAGGCCTCCGGGTCGATCCGGCCGTAGGCGATCTTGCGCTGGGCGACGAGCGGCACGCCGTAGAGCGTCACCCGCTCGTACGCCATCACCGCGGCCATCTTCTGTTCCCAGTGCGGCTCGCTGTATGTCCGCTTCACCAGGTGCTGAGCCAGCGGCTCGACCCATTCCGGCTCGATCTTCGCGTTCACCCGCGCCCACAGGCGGGAGGTTTCCACCAGCTCCGCGGACATGATCCAGCGCGGTGGCTTCTTGAAGAGGGCGGAGCCGGGGAAGACCGCGAACTTGGCGCTGCGGGCGCCCAGGTATTCGTTCTTGGCGTCCGTGTCCTTCAAGCCGATATGCGAAAGCAAACCGGAAAGGAGGGAGGTGTGGATATGGTCCGGCGCCGCGTCTTCCTCGCTGAGGTGAATCCCCATGGTCTTCACGACCGTACGCAGCTGCGAGTAGATGTCCTGCCATTCGCGTATCCGGAGATAGTTCAGGAACTCGGTCCGGCACATCCGGCGGAACGCCGACGACGACAGCGTCTTCTGCTGTTCTCGGACATAGCGCCACAGATTGAGGAAGGCCAGGAAGTCGCTGGTCTCGTCCTTGAAGCGGGCGTGCTGCTGGTCGGCCTGCTGTTGTTTGTCGGAGGGCCGCTCGCGCGGGTCCTGGATGGACAGCGCGGCCGCGATGACCATGACCTCGCGGACACAGCCGTTGCGGTCGGCCTCCAGCACCATCCGGGCCAGCCGCGGGTCGACCGGCAGCTGGGAGAGCTTGCGGCCGACCGGGGTGAGCCGCTGCCCCTTCTGCCCCGACTGCGGGGACTTCTGCTTGGTGTCCAGCGCGCCGAGCTCGCTCAGCAGATCGATGCCGTCCTTGATGTTGCGGCGGTCCGGCGGGTCGATGAACGGGAACTTCTCGATGTCGCCGAGGTCGGCCGCGGTCATCTGGAGGATGACGGAGGCGAGGTTGGTACGGAGGATCTCCGCGTCGGTGAATTCCGGGCGGGTGAGGAAGTCGTCCTCGGAATAGAGGCGGATGCAGATGCCGTCGCTGGTACGGCCGCAGCGGCCCTTGCGCTGATTGGCGCTGGCCTGCGAGACCGGCTCGATCGGCAGCCGCTGCACCTTGGTGCGGAAGCTGTAGCGGGAGATCCGCGCCATGCCCGGGTCGATGACGTACCGGATGCCCGGCACGGTCAGCGAGGTCTCTGCGACATTGGTGGCGAGCACGATCCGGCGGCCGGTATGCCGCTGGAAGACGCGGTGCTGCTCGGCATGCGACAGCCGGGCGTACAGGGGCAGGACCTCGGTGGCGGGCAGCGCCTTCTTGTTGAGCGCGTCCGCGGTGTCGCGGATCTCGCGCTCGCCGGAGAGGAACACCAGGATGTCGCCGGGGCCCGCGGCCTGCAGCTCGTCCACGGCGTCGCAGATCGCGGTGATCTGGTCCCGGTCGCCCTCCAGATTGTTCGCCGCCTGCCCGCCCTCTTCCAGCAGCGGCCGGTAGCGCACCTCTACGGGATACGTACGTCCGGAGACCTCGACGATCGGGGCGTCCCCGAAGTGCCGCGAGAACCGCTCGGGGTCGATGGTCGCGGAGGTGATGACCACCTTCAGATCCGGGCGCTTGGGCAGCAGCTGCGCCAGATAGCCGAGGATGAAGTCGATGTTGAGGCTGCGTTCGTGGGCCTCGTCGATGATGATCGTGTCGTACTGGCGCAGCTCGCGGTCCGTCTGGATCTCGGCGAGCAGAATGCCGTCGGTCATCAGCTTGACGAGGGTGTCGCCGCCGACCTGGTCGGTGAAGCGGACCTTCCAGCCCACCGCCTCGCCCAGCGGGGTCTTCAGCTCCTCGGCCACCCGCTCGGCGACCGTACGGGCCGCGATCCGGCGTGGCTGGGTGTGCCCGATCAGGCCGCGCACACCCCGGCCCAGCTCCAGGCAGATCTTGGGGATCTGGGTGGTCTTGCCGGAGCCGGTCTCACCCGCGACGATCACGACCTGGTGGTCCCGGATCGCGGCGAGGATGTCGTCCTTCTTCTGGCTGACCGGGAGTTCTTCGGGATACGTGACCGCGGGCATGGCGGCGCGCCGCTGGGCGACCCGCAGCTCCGCCTCCTCGACGCCTTCGGCGATCTCGGCGAGCACGGCTGCGCGGGCTTCGGGCTTACGGATCCGGCGCGCGCCGTCGAGTCGACGCCCCAGCCGCTGCTGGTCGCGCAGCGTCAGCTCGGGCAGTCGCTCAAGCAGAGCGGGCAGGGTGGGAGTGGCGCCGTCGGGCAGGGCGGGGGCAGGCTGACTGGACATACGACCCCCAGGATCTCACCTCACGCAAATTACTGGCGAACGATTTGCTGACGGCGGTCGGAGCACCCGTGGTGCGCCCACCGCGCACGCACCTGGACCTGCCCGGGAATGTCCGGCATGGGTGGCTTAGCGTGTTCACATGCCTGATCAGCGCGGTGAACCATCCCCCAAGGCCTTAAGGGCGTGGGAGCTGCCCCCATCGCATGGTGCACATGGGAGGCGGCCGACCGGGGCGGAGAAATGGGCGGCCTTCAAGAAATCGCCGTTCTTTCCCGCGACCGTGCTGGTGCTGATCGTCGCCGCGGCCGCCGGCCTGTTCGCCGGCTCGTACACCTACGCCATGGCCAACCCGACCCCGCGGCACATCCCGACCGCCGTGGTCGGCCCCGGGGACACCCCGCAGCAGAAGGCGTTCGCCGCCGGAATGGAGCAGGCGCTGCACGCCTCGCTCCAGCTGACCGAGTACGCCACCTACGGCGCGGCCAGAAGGGCCGTCGACGACCAGCGGGAGTTCGCCGTCCTGCGGGCCCGCGGCCGGACGGTGGAACTGGATGTGTCCGGCGCCTCGGGCGCGTCGGTGGCGCAACTGCTGGCCGAGACGGGCGCCCAGGTCGGCGGGAGCATCGGCATGGACGTCCGGATCCGGGACATCAAGCCGCTGCAGGACGGCGATCCGCGCGGCCTCGCGCTCTTCTACGTCTCACTGGCCTCGGTGATCGTCGGCTTCGTCGGCGCGATCCAGCTGAGCGTGCACGCCGGCGCCCTCAATCCGGCGGAGCGGATCGCCTTCACCGCGCTCTACGCGCTGCTGGGCGGCTTCGCCATCGTGGCGGTGGTGGACTGGTTGCTCGGCGCGCTGCACCTGCCGTTCGCCGAGTCCTGGGCGATCCTCTCGCTGACGATGTTCACGTCCGGCATGGTCTTCGCGATGTTCAACGCCCTGATGGGGCGCTGGGCGATGCTCCCCACCTGGGGGCTGATGGTGCTGCTGGGCAACCCGTCCTCGGGCGGCGCGGTCTCCTGGCCGCTGCTGCCGTCCGTCCTCGGCCACATCGGCCGCTGGCTGCCGCCGGGCGCCTCGGTCAACGCCCAGCACACCGCGGTCTACTTCGGCGGCCACCAGCACGCCTTCCCGTTCCTGGTGCTGGCCGGCTGGGCGGTGCTGTCCTGCACGGTCTTCTGGATCCGGCGGAACCGCCATCCGGGTGGCCGGGAGACGGCCCCGGCGCATGCGGCGGCCACCGGCTGAGCGGGGCGTCGCTCCGGCCGGTAATTCCGGCCGTGGTGATCCGGGGCGGTGCGAGGATGACGCCATGACGAGGGGAATCAGATTCTTACGGCGTTTGGGCGGGGTCGCGGTCATGGCCGCGGGTATCGCGTTCGCGGCCTGGCTGGTCTTCGGGCCGGTGCATGACTGGGAGGGCGATATGCGGCTGGTGAAGATGGCGTTGGGGCTGACGGCGACCGGAGTGATCAGCGGCGGAGCCTGGCTGATCTTCTGGGACCCGCGGGCCGAGGACGCCACCGAAGAAGAAGCGGCGGCCGCCGACCGGGCATGAAGAAGGCCCCGATCCATCGGATCGGGGCCTTCTCCCAAAGGGTGTGGCTGGGGCCGGGGTCGAACCGGCGACCTATCGCTTTTCAGGCGATCGCTCGTACCAACTGAGCTACCCAGCCGCAGCGGTCCTGACGGGATTTGAACCCGCGGCCTCCACCTTGACAGGGTGGCGAGCACTCCAAACTGCTCCACAGGACCTTGCATTGTGCGAAAGCGGCCTGAGCCAGTCTCGCACACGGTGATGCGTGCCCCCAACGGGATTCGAACCCGTGCTACCGCCTTGAAAGGGCGGCGTCCTGGGCCACTAGACGATGAGGGCTGGTGGCCACCTTGGCGTCGTTACCGGCGCCGTCGGGGACGTGAGAAGCATATGGGATGGGAGGACCGTTCGCCAAAACGGTTTACCCGGGGCTGTGCGAGGGGGTTCCGGACGCTCCCGGAGCGGGGCCGTGCGAGCCGGTCGGTGACGGGCTCGCGCCGGGTTGGTTCTCCCGGGGGAGATGACGGCTCACCTCGGCGCGGGACAGGCCGAGACCGCCGAGCGTGATCTCGTCCCACGCCTGCAGCCGCTTGGTCTTCCGGTCCAGATACAGCACCGACGCCTGGACCTGCTCGGGTTTGGTGTTCTGCACGGCGCGCAGCCCGCCGCCGCCCGTCGAACCCTCGATCATCAGCCGGGTGCCCTGGGGGAGCATGGTCCGCTCGCGGTGATGGACGTGGCCGGCCAGCGCCAGCGGGGCCAGGCCGTCGGCCTCCGTCGCGGCGGCGGGGTTGTGGGCGAGCGCGATGTCGACGGGCGTGCCGGCCAGCCGCTGGGTGCGCAGCGAGTCGGCGAGCCGGCCGCCCGCGGTGCGCTCCGCGGGGTCGCCGGCGGGCACCACGGAGCGGTCCGGGGTGAACTGCGGGTCGCCGACGCCCGCGATCCGCAGCCCGGCCACCGTGGCGGCCCGCCCGTCGTCGAGGACGGTGACGTGTTCGAGACCGGTCAGGTACTTCTGCGTGGTGCGCGAATCGTGGTTGCCGCGCACCCACACGTACGGGGCGCCGAGGGTGGAGACCGGGTCCAGGAAGGGGTTCTCGGCGGCCGAGCCGTGGTCCATGGTGTCGCCGGTATCGATGATCACGTTGATCCGGTACTGCTTGACGAGGGATTCGATGATCCGCCAGCTGCCGGGGTTGAGGTGGATGTCGGAGACGTGCAGGACGCGGATGGTGGTGGGGTCCGGCTGGTACGTCGGCAGCGTCGACGTGGCGTCGTAGAGCTTGGTGACGTTGGTGACCAGACGCGCCAACTCCTTCTGGTAGACGTTGAATTCGCTGACGATGTTGCGGGCGTTGCCGACCACGGACGGGGCCGAGGAGAGCAGTCCGGAGAACTTCGGTTCCAGGACGGAGTCCGGGTTCCAGGTGGCGTACGCGGCGGCGCCGGAGGCGCCCAGCAGGGTGAGCGCGAGACCGCCGGCGGCGAGGGCGCGGCGCGGCCGGCGGTAGACCGCCAGGCCCAGCGCGGTGGCGCCGGACGCCACCGCGACGCAGGAGTGCAGGGCGAGGTCGGCGGCGCTCCGGGTGACGTCGTCGGTGACCTCGGCCTGCAGGCCGGCGAACCGGTCGGGGTGGTCGACCAGTTCCTGGGCGCGGACCGGGTCCAGCCGGTCGACATCGACATCGAGCCGCACCGGGGCGTAGTGGCTGCGGAGTTCCAGGTCACCGAGGGGCGAGACGTTGATCCTGGTGCCGCCGGTCAGGGAGGGGCGCAGCGCCATGCGGGTGTCCATCGGGCCTACGGGGGCGTGGATGCCACCGATCACCAGCAGCCCGAGCCAGCCGCCGAGGAGGGTGACGGCTATCAGGCCCAGGGCGGAACAGAAGGGGCGGCGCGGGGGCCGGATGAGCGCGAGAGTGGGGGCGGTACGGCGGCCGCGGTAGGTGTGGCGGACGGCTCGGGGCAGGTTCCGTACGCCCGGGAGCCGGGCACGGAGCAGCCGGAGCAGACGGCTTCCCCGGTTGTCGGTGGTCGGTCTCCGGAAGCGCGCGACGCGGGCCATTGGTCCGGTATGCCCGGCCGTGGCGGGTGTCAACCGGGGAGCGGGCGCTCCGGGTCGGCCCGCCGGATGCCGGTCCTCGTCGATCGGTTCCGGGGCCGGGTAGCGGAGAATGGTGCTGTGCTGGAAATGACGCGTGAGGAGTTCGAGGAACTGGTCGCCGAGGCGCTGGACCGGATCCCGCCGGAGCTGACCCGGCTGATGGACAACGTGGCGGTGTTCGTCGAGGACGAGCCCCCGGCCGACGACCCCGACCTGCTCGGGCTGTACGAGGGCACGCCGTTGACCGATCGCGGCGAGTGGTACGCGGGTGTGCTGCCGGACCGGATCACGATCTACCGGGCGCCGACGCTTCGGATGTGCGAGACGCGCGAGGACGTGGTCGCGGAGACCGAGGTGACGGTCGTTCACGAGGTGGCGCACCACTTCGGGATCGACGACGAGCGGCTGCACGCACTCGGTTACGGCTAGGGCCTTTCCGACCCTGACCCATCGGACAGACCCTAGGGAGCCCGACGGCAATCCCTGGGGCGTGTCGTACGCGTCTGGCGCGCGGTGCGGGTGCTACGGATCGGGCGCGCGGTGCGCGTGTCCTCAAGCGGGGGGCGGGAGTTGGGCAGGACGTCCGTCGCTGCCGTCCCTGCGCTCCGGATCCGGAGGTCCCGCCCGTGCGCCCGATCCCTTTCCGTCCGTCCCGTCACACCGGCCAGTCGTCACCGATGCCGTCGTCCCCGGCTCCGGTGCCGTCCCCGGCCGCGGCGCCGTCGCCCGTCTCGTCCGCGTCCCGGTCCTCGTCCCTGCCCTCGTCCGGGCCGCTGTCCGCGTCCGGCGGACGTGCGCTGGCCCGGGTCACCGCCGCCGCGGTGACCGTTTCGGCGCTGGCCGCGTCGCTGGCCGGGTGCATGAGCGTGAGCGACCCGGGGCAGCCCAAGCCGTCGGGCAGCACTGCCCGGCACGGCGAGGAGAAGAACGCGGAACCGGGGCCCGGCGGGGTGACGGCGGACGGGCGTGGTGGCGGGCCGCGGCGGATAGGGAGCCAGGGCGCGCGGGGCACGGGCGACGGTGCGGGAGACACGGAGCCGTCGGCGGATGCGACGTCTGAGGCTCCCGCTCCGGAGACGCCCTCGCGGACGGTGGCGCCGTCCGGCCCGGTGCCCACCTCGGGAACGGGGCACGGCGGGTCCACCGGCGACGGTGGTTCGTCCGGGAGCGGGTCCGCGGAGCCGACGCCGTCGCAGCCCGGCAAGCCGTCCTCACCGCCACCCTCCCCGGCGTCCCCCACACCGACCGCGAAGCCGACCCCGCCGCCGAGCAGCCCCCCGTCGCCGACATCACAGGCGTCCGGACCTTCGCCCGAATCGCCGGAGTTTTCGCAGGTGGAGCCGGGTGCGTGAGGGGACGGATAAGATTGCCGGGCGGGCCCGCCGTCCGGTCGCCGAGGAGGTCATTTGCCTTCCGGGGGGCAGGGTGCGTATGGTGGTAGATCGTTTGATCCCATTTGCCCGGCGCCAGAAAAGAAGCGCGCCGCGTGGCGCGTTCTCTCCCTTGCCGTGGCTGACCGCATAGAGGCGGTCTTTGTGAAATCACACGGAGTTTGGGCGCGTGCCGAGACTCCGGAAGGTTTCGCATTTCGCATGTCAATTTCCACTGAGCAGTCCGTCATGCCCGCACACGACGAGCAGACGGCTCCCGAGGCGGCCGAGTCCGTCGAGACGGCCCCCGCGGCCGAGACGACCGACGCCGCCGAGACGACCGAGGCCGCCGAGACGACCGAGGCCGCCGAGACGACCGAGGCCCCTGGCGTCACCTTCGCCGACCTCGGACTGCCCGAGGGCGTCGTCCGCAAGCTCGCGCAGAACGGCGTCACCACCCCGTTCCCGATCCAGGCCGCGACCATCCCGGACGCCCTGGCCGGCAAGGACATCCTCGGCCGCGGCCGTACCGGCTCCGGCAAGACCCTCTCCTTCGGTCTGCCGACCCTGGCGCAGCTCGCCGGCGGCCACACCGAGAAGAAGAAGCCGCGCGCCGTCATCCTCACCCCGACCCGTGAGCTGGCGATGCAGGTCGCCGACGCCCTCCAGCCGTACGGCGACGTCCTGGGCCTGAAGATGAAGGTCGTCTGCGGCGGTACGTCGATGGGCAACCAGATCTACGCCCTGGAGCGCGGCGTCGACGTCCTCGTCGCCACCCCGGGCCGGCTGCGCGACATCATCAACCGCGGTGCCTGCTCCCTGGAGGCCGTCCAGGTCGCCGTCCTCGACGAGGCCGACCAGATGTCCGACCTGGGCTTCCTGCCCGAGGTCACCGAGCTGCTCGACCAGGTGCCGGCCGGCGGCCAGCGGATGCTCTTCTCCGCCACGATGGAGAACGAGATCGGCACGCTGGTCAAGCGCTACCTGAGCAACCCGGTCAGCCACGAGGTCGACAGCGCCCAGGGCAATGTCACGACCATGACCCACCACGTCCTCGTCGTGAAGCCGAAGGACAAGGCGCCGGTCACCGCCGCCATCGCCGCCCGCAAGGGCCGCACCATCATCTTCGTCCGCACCCAGCTGGGCGCCGACCGGATCGCCGAGCAGCTCGTCGAGGCCGGTGTGAAGGCGGACGCCCTGCACGGCGGCATGACCCAGGGTGCGCGCACCCGCGTCCTCGCCGACTTCAAGGACGGTTACGTCAACGCGCTGGTCGCGACCGACGTCGCCGCCCGCGGTATCCACGTCGACGGCATCGACCTGGTCCTGAACGTCGACCCGGCCGGCGACCACAAGGACTATCTGCACCGCTCGGGCCGTACCGCCCGCGCGGGCCAGTCCGGCACCGTCGTCTCCCTGTCCCTGCCGCACCAGCGCCGGCAGATCTTCCGCCTGATGGAGGACGCGGGCGTGGACGCCTCGCGCCACATCGTCGGCGGCGCCGGTGCCTTCGACGACGACGTCGCCCGGATCACCGGCGCGCGTTCGCTCACCGAGGTCCAGGCCGACGGTGCCAACAACTCCGCCAAGCAGGCGGAGCGCGAGGTGGCCGAGCTGACCCGCGAGCTGGAGCGTCTGCAGCGCCGCGCCACCGAGCTGCGCGAGGAGGCGGACCGGCTGACCGCCCGTGCCGCCCGCGAGCGCGGCGAGGACCCGGCCGAGGCGCTCGCCGCCGCTGCCGTGACCGCCGAGGCCGCCGAGGCGACCGAGACCGCCGCCGTGCCGGCTCAGGCCACCGCGCCGGACGACGCGCCGCGCCGCTCCTCCTCGTACGAGCGTCGTGACGACCGCCGCGATGAGCGGGGCAACTTCGAGCGCCGTGACCGTCGTGACGACCGTTCCGGTGGTCGTTCCTTCGACCGTCGCGATGACCGTGGCGGCTTCAACCGTGACCGTCGTGACGACCGTCGTGACGACCGTTCCGGTGGTCGTTCCTTCGACCGTCGTGACGACCGCTCCGGCGGCGGCTTCAACCGTGACCGCCGTGACGACCGTTCCGGTGGCGGCTTCAACCGTGACCGCCGTGACGACCGTCGTGACGACCGCTCCGGTGGTCGTTCCTTCGACCGTCGTGACGACCGCTCCGGCGGTGGCTTCAACCGCGACCGCCGTGACGACCGTTCCGGTGGCGGCTACCGTCGTGACGACCGCTCCGGTGGCGGCTTCAACCGCGACCGTGCCGACCGTCCGAGCCGTCCGTTCAACCGCGATGACCGTTCCGGCGGCCGTCCCGCTTCCGGTGGCTACCGTTCCGGTGGCGGCGACCGTCCGTTCAACCGTGACGACCGTTCCGGTGGCCGTCCCGCTTCCGGTGGCTACCGTTCCGGTGGCGGCGACCGTCCCTACGCCCGCCGCGACGACCACCGTGGCTCCGGCACCGCGACCGGCTCCTTCGGCCGCCGCGACGACAAGCCGCGCTGGAAGCGCAACGGCTGACGGCTGACCGGTAGACGGTCTGCTGACTGATTCCACCGCAGGGCCCGTACGTCACACAAGTGCCGTACGGGCCCTGTGCGTTGTGCGGCGGGCGGGTCGTGGGACGAGGCGCGCCTGCTGGGCCATCGGGACCGCGGATGTGGCCGATGGGCCCGTAGATGGGTAATGCTTTCGGGCTGCGGCACATGCTCGGGCTATGCTGCTCGGTGCGGGCCATTAGCTCAATTGGCAGAGCAGTGGACTTTTAATCCATTGGTTCAGGGTTCGAGCCCCTGATGGCCCACCATTCTGACCCCCTGTACGGGGTCTGACCTGTAGAGATGCGCCCCGGCCGGGATGACTGGCCGGGGCGCATCTGTGTGCGGGGCAGGGCGGGACAAGGGGTGGGGGTTTGGGGCTCTTGTAAGTGTGGGCCTGCCCCGACCCAACTGCCGTCCGGTGGGGGGAGGCTGTGGTCCGCCGACAACCCCGCCCCCGCCCCCGTTGACCCGTCCGGCCCAGGACGATTCGCCGCGCGGCCCCGTACCGGAAAGCCTTGGGGGATGGCCGACGGTGGTGTTCGTAGGCGGTGTTCGTACGGACGGGCGGGAGTGGGAAGAGGCCGGTGCGGATGCTTCGAGGCGGCAGGAGCCATACGGGTGAGCGGGAACGGCGGGCGCGCCGTGACCGTATGTCCCCGCTCGGCCGCCGGATCGCGCGCTGGCTCCCCGCCGTCCTGATCCTCGGCGGCCTCGCCTTCGACATGGGGACGCCGCACCAGTACACCGCCGCGCCGTTCTTCTCCGCCGCCCCGCTGGTCGCGGCGCCCCTCTACACGCTGCGCGGCACCGTCCTCACGGCCGTGGCCGCCCTCGCGGGCGAGGTCTGGGTCCTCATCTACCGGAGCATGCAGGACTACACCGAGGCGTTCACCGAATCCCTGACCGTTCTCGTCGTCGCCCTGTTGGCGCTCGGCATCAACCGGGCCGTGCGGATGAGCGACGCTCAGCTGGCATCCGTACGGGACGTCTCGGAGGCCGCCCAGCGGGCCGTGCTGCCCATGCCGCCCGCACGGCTGGCCGGTCTCGGGATCGCCGCGCGCTACGTAGGGGCGCGGGTGGACGCGCGGATCGGGGGTGATCTCTACGCGGTGCAGGACACCCCGCACGGCGTACGGATGATCGTCGGCGATGTACGGGGCAAGGGGCTGGAAGCGGTGGAGGCCGCGGTGATCGTCGTCGGCGCCTTCCGGGAGGCGGCGGAACAGGAGTCCACCCTGGAGGCGGTGGCGGGCCGGCTGGAGCGGGCCCTGCAGCGCGAGGGCAAACGGCGCGAGGGGCTCGACGAGTACGAGGGGTTCACCACCGCCGTCCTCGCGGAGATCCCCACCAAGGAGCAGTCCGTGCTGCGCGTCCTCAACCGCGGCCATCCGGCGCCCCTGCTGCTCGCTCCGGACGGCGGCCTGTGCGAGCTGGCTCCCGCCTCGCCCGCGCTGCCGCTGGGGATGAGCGAGGTGGCGGGGTGGCCGGACCGGACGGATGAGACGTTCTTCCCGGCCGGTTCCCTCCTGCTGCTGTTCACGGACGGGGTGACCGAGGCCCGCGATCGGGTGGGGCGGTTCTACGAGCCGGCGACGCGGTTGCGCGGGCGCCGCTTCCGGGGGTCCGACGACCTCCTGGACACGGTGGTCGAGGAGGTCTCACGGCATTCGGGCGGGGCACCGGCGGACGATATGGCGCTGCTGGCGGTGCAGCGGCCGTTGGGGGCGTAGGACGGCGCCCGGGGGTGTTTGGGGGCGGTAGGGGCGGGCCCGGTGGCCGTAGCGGGAGTGGGGGAGGGGTTGGCCGGTCTGCGCGGTGGCCGGGCGCCCGCTCAGTCCCTCGGCGCCGCCTCGTCGAGCCAGCGCAGGCTCTGGCCGTGCGGCCCGGTGAGGGCGACCGGGCGCTCGTCCAGCGCGAGGGTCAGCAGATGTGTGTCCTCGGGGCGCAGGGAGCGGTGCGCCGGGGCGGTGATCCACGGCAGGACGGTGTGGTGCTCGTTGGAGATCCAGTGCCCGGGGCCCTCCCGCTCGGCGAGCAGCGACCGTACGAGGCGCGCGAACTCCTCGCGGCGGGCCAGCGGGAGGTAGGCCAGCACGGTCGTGTGGAAGACGACGAGCGTCGCTCCGGGCGGGGCCTCGGCGGCGAGCGCGGGCAGCTCGTCGAGCAGGTCGCCGCGCACGATCCGCGGGCGGGGCGCCGGCCGCACCGCGTCGACGGCGGCCGAAAGCCGCTGTGCGCGATCCCCCTCGCCCGGCCAGACGAGGGCTTGCAGCCAGCGGAGGTCGTCGGGTTCGGCGACCGGGTCGAGCGGGTTCAGGTCGATGCCGGCGCGCCAGACGATGTCGGGGAGGCGGGTGGGGAGCGGGTCAGGGTGCGGGCCGGGGAACGGGTCGGACGGCGTGGCGTCGGCGGCTGCCGTCCCGGCCCCCAGGCCGGCCCGGCTCTCGCCGCTCTGCCGGCTCGCTCCGCCCGCCCGGCTGTCTCCGCTCACCCGGCATACGTACGTCGCCGGGCTCTCCGCTGCCCCCAGTTCCGTGACGTCCGCGGCTTCGGTAGCTCCCGTAACTCCTGCGACTCCCGTGGCGTCCGCGACTCCCGCACCACGCGCGCCACCGCTCCGCCCCTCGTACTGATACCGATACCGATAACGGTCAGGCTGCAGACACAATCCGGCCGATGCGCCGACCTCCAGGAGCGCGAGCGGCTGCGGCAGCCGGGCGAGCAGCGGCAACAGCGTCGCGCAGCGGGCCGGCTCATTGGTCTGGTTGGAGCGCCGCATGATCACCGCACGGACCTCGTCCCAGTGCCGGATCGTCCACTCGCGCCAGCGCCCGTACGCCGCCTCGCCGTGCGGACCCTGTTCGGCATGCGGGCCGTCGAGATAGCGGACGGCGGCGAGGAGGAGGTTCGGCTGCTGCTTGTTGCCGGCGGGCAGCGATCCGGACAGCAGATCGCAGAACTCCGGGTCCTGGCTGATGCGTGCGGTCAGTTCCTCGTGGGCGTCGGACCGTCCCCGTGCCTGCTGCCAGGAGAACTCCCGGTACCGATCCGCCACTGCTTGCGCGCTACTGACGACGTTCCCGACGTTGACGACCATGATCCGACGTTACTGCTCTCACTCTCCGTAGTTGCCGCGCACCCCTCCGCATAACGACTGGCACACAATCGCCGCAAGATCGTTTGATGACGCGTGGTCAACTCGCCCGGTTTAATGCCGCGATGGGCGAAAAAGCCCACGCCAAAGCTCATGCCAAGAGCAGACGGATTCGCGGGAAGGCTTGGAAAACGGCCGCCGTCTCTATTACTGTCCGATAACGCAGCGCGGTCGTCCCAGCCGTCGCAGAGGCGGCACCGCGCGCCGACGCCGAATCCCAGCAAGCGCACTTCAGGCACCTTCAGAACTCGAACTGCACCAAGGGAACCGGGGAACCACCACCTTGGGGTGAATCGGACGCCTCCGCCAGATGGCGCCCGTAGGAGACCTTCCTGCTCCGAACCCGTCAGCTAACCCGGTAGGCGAGAAGGAAGGAAAGGAGTGCGCCCACGTGGCGTCCAACAGGCCTGCCCCAGAGGCTTCGTCCGTCAACGGCCTCGATGACCGAGGCCCCTTCGACGGGTCCGACCCTTCTGCCACTTCTGTCGCTTCCGGTCGGTTCGATCACCGCGGTCCGGCCTTCGGGTACGGCGGCGAGCGTGACGGCATCCGCGATGCCGACGGACCGTGGGAGGAGTGGAACCCCACCGAGGAATCCATCCGTCCGGTCCGCGGCAGGCACCGGGTCGGCAAGCAGCGCGGCGGCGGACTCGCCCGCAGCGGTACGGTCCTGGGCGTCGGCGTCATCGCGGCGGTCGGCGCGGGCGGGATGGCCACGGCCGAGGACCGTCCGCCGGTCCCGATCTCGATGCCGGACATCGGCGGGATGGCCGACGACCTCTCGGACAAGCTGCCGGACGCGAAGTCCCTCCCCGGCATTGGCGGCCTGATATCCGACTCGGGTTCGGACTCGGGCTCCGGCTCTTCCGCTTCCGCCGCCCCGGCCTCCGGTAACGCCGCGGCCCCCCTCTCCCAGGCCGGCCTCACCCAGAACGAGACCGCCCAGGGCGGCGGCGCGGGGGAGGCCCTGCGCAACCGCATCCTGCAGCAGGCCGACGCGCAGCAGGGCGCCGCCGAGCAGGAAGCACGCGACGCCGCGGAGGCCGCCGCCATCGAGCAGGCATCGAAGGACGCGGCCGCGCAGCAGGACGAGGCCGAAAAGGCCGCGGCGGCCAAGAAGGCGGCGGCGCTGGAGGCCAAGCGCAAGGCCGAGGAGGAGGCCCGCCGGAAGGCGGAGGCCGAGCGCCTCGCCGAGCTGGCGCGGAGCTTCGTCAACCCCCTCACCTCGTACACCCTCACCGCCAGCTTCGGCCAGGCCGGCGATCGCTGGGCCGCGGACCACACGGGGCAGGACTTCGCCGCACCGACCGGCACTCCTGTCAAGGCGGTTCACTCCGGCACCATCACGCAGGCGGGCTGGGCCGGCTCGTACGGCTACCGCATCGTCCTCACCCTCGACGACGGCACCGAACTCTGGTTCTGCCATCTGTCCTCCATGCTGAAGACCTCCGGCAAGGTCAACACCGGCGACGTCATCGCCCGCGTCGGCGCCACCGGTAACGTCACCGGCCCCCACCTCCACTTGGAGGTCCGCCCGGACGCAGGTGACCCGATCGACCCGATGCCGTGGCTGCGCGAGCAAGGGGTCAACATCTGACAGCGGCCTGACGGTTGGGGGAAGGGGAACAACCCGGGGAGAACCAGGGATCGCCCCGGGGAGAACCAGGGGTCGACCTGGGAAGAACCAGGGATCAACCCGGGGGAGCGCCCGGGAACAACCAGGGATCAATCCGGACCAAATCAGGGACCGCCTCGGAGCCATCCGGGGAATAACTCCCCTTCCCCCAACGCTGCAACAACGCATGACCGCGACACCGACACACAAGCCCCATAAGCCCCTCGGCTCGCTCTCCGTCTCGCCCCTCTCCCTCGGTGGCAATGTCTTCGGTTGGACGGCCGACGAGGCGGAGTCCTTCAACGTCCTCGATGCGTACGTCGCCGGCGGCGGCAACTTCATCGACACCGCCGACGTCTACTCGGCCTGGGTGCCCGGCAACAAGGGCGGCGAATCCGAGACCGTCATCGGCAACTGGCTGGCCGCGCGCGGCAACCGCGACGACATCGTCATCGCCACCAAGGTCGGCGCCCACCCCGACTTCAAGGGCCTCTCCGCGACCACCATCAAGACCGCGGTCGAGGAGTCCCTCACCCGCCTCCGCACCGACTACATCGACCTCTACTACACCCACTACGACGACGAGTCGGTCGAGGTCCCGGAGTTCCTCAGCGCCCTCAACGACCTTGTCCAGGCCGGCAAGGTCCGTGAGATCGCCGCCTCCAACATCTCCGCGCAGCGCCTGGAGGAGTCGCTGGCCTTCTCCGACCGTGAGGGCCTGGCCCGCTATGTCGCCCTCCAGCCCCACTACAACCTGGTCTCCCGCGACACATACGAAGGCGAACTCGCCGACGTGGCCGCCCGCAACGGCGTGGCCGCGGTGCCGTACTACGCCCTCGCCTCCGGCTTCCTGACCGGCAAGTACCGTCCGGGCACGGCCGTCGACAGCGCTCGCTCCGAGGGCGCGGCCAAGCACCTCTCAACCGACCGGGGCATCCGCGTCCTCCAGGCCCTCGACACCGTCGCCGCGGCCCACGACGCCGAAGTCGCAACCGTGGCCTTGGCCTGGCTCGCCGCTCAGCCCACCGTCGCCGCCCCCATCGCCAGCGCCCGCACGGTAGCCCAGCTCCCGGCCCTCCTCGCGGTCGCGGACCTCACCCTCAGCGAGGCCGAACTGGCCCTCCTCACCAAGGCATCCGCCTGACGGCGAAGCACACAGACGGGTGCGGGCCGGGGCTGTGACTGCCCCGGCCCGCACCCGTAACCACGCCTGACTATTCCTGACTATCCCTGACCACTCCTGCCGCCTGGCGCTTACGCCCGACGATCGACCGCCGCCCACGACGCGAGGGCCACCCCACCCGCCACCGCAAACACCGAAGGCCAGGCCCCGACCTTCTTGGCCAACGGATGCGACCCAGCAAACGCCGCCACATAAGCCCCACTCAACGCGGTAGCCGTCGCATTCCCAGCCTTCTGCTGCCATCCCCGCGCGGCCACAGCCCCAGCCGCCGCCAACACCACACCACCCAGGGGCCGCTTCTTGGTCCAGCGGGCTACACCGTAACCACCGACAATCCCACCTGCGGCCACTATTGCCGTCGGAATCCTAGCCATTACCCACAACCTCCTCGTAGCAGATACTGCCGAGCCTACGTCGCTAGACCGTGTGGTGCTGGCCACTTTCCCTGCCTGTTCTTACGGAGTGCGAGCCGTATGAGGTGGCCACGCGGAACTGCACAAGGCGGGTGTCCGCCGCGCATACGGCCAGGGCATCTCTGGTACTTCTCGGCCGTCCAGTTCGCGTGGTGCGTGGCCTGAAGGTCAGAGGGAAGAAGTGGCGTCGAGCGACCGGGGGTTACGAATATTGCGGGCTTTTCCGCGTCGCTGACCACTGGATGACTGTTGGGAAAGAAGGTTTCCTCGTCTGCCGGTTCAAGCTCTTGAAGCTGGCGCCGGGTGAAACGCTGAAGCCGCAACCGCTCCCTTCGAGCGATAGCGAAGACACCGGGCTTGAGGAGAAGATGCGCTGCACCATTGAGTATGAGCGGAGAATTCGCGACTCAACGTTGTGCGCACAGTAAAGGATGCGTACGAAAACACCTGTCAGATATGCAATCTTCGCCTTGAGGTGTCGCCTTGGGGTGAGTGGTACAGCGAGGCCGCCCATATTCAGGCATTGGGTAAACCGCATAGTGGCCCAGGAAAATCAAGGTGGACTGCGTTCGTCAGCATCGTGCCCGCTGGGCTGATCGATGAGTGATATGCAGTGCCTGCGCCAACGCAGGCTGTGCCCAACCCCTGTAATGCCAAAGGTGCTGCAACAAATGCCGTTCCCGCACCGTGAAGTCCGCCGTGGTTCCCGTCAAGTGGGCGCGGCGGCGGTGGAAGGAGAGGGAGGTGGCGAGGGCTGTGTATTCGGTTACGGCGCGGGCGGCGGTGGGGCCGTGGGTTTGGCGGGCCAGGTCGCGGGCCAGGGCGCGGGTTTTGAGGGAGGAGAGGGCGGTGGCTTCGGCGGGGGTGAGCCAGCCGGTGGCCGTGTATGGCGCGAGGTAGCCGCGTAGGGACAGAAGTTCTTGGTGGCGGGCCCAGACGGCGAGCCAGGTGAGGGTGATGAAGATCGGGACCATGAAGAGGCCGTAGACGGTGAGGAATCCGAGGTCGCCGAGGGATGAGGCGGCGTTCCAGATGGCGTGGAGGAGGACGGCGGTGAGCAGGCCGAGCACGGCGAGCGCGGTGCGGGAGGCGCGGCGGCGGGGGTAGCGGGTGGCGGCTATGCCGAATGCCAGGCCGGTGAGGATGGTGAAGAGGGGGTGGGCGAAGGGGGAGACGATGATGCGGATGAAGAAGGTGCCGGCGGTGAGGGAGTCCAGTCCGGAGTGGCCCATGGACTGGTCCTGACCGAAGGCGCTGCCCAGATAGAGGATGTTCTCGGTGAAGGCGAAGCCGGTGGCGCTGATCCCGGCGATGACGATGCCGTCCGTGATGCCGTCGAAGTCGCGTCGGCGGAAGCGGTAGAGGAGGAGGACGGCGGCGGCCTTGACGGATTCCTCGACGATCGGGGCGATGGCCGTCGCGCCCCAGGCCTCGGCTTCGGAGGGGGAGGCGGCGGCGATGTTGGCGGCCAGCCAGTCGGTGGCGAAGCCGTTGGCCAGGATCGCGACCAGGGTGGCGGCGCAGGCGCCCCAGGCGAAGGCGAACGCGAGGTTGCGCCAGGGCTCGGGCTCGATGCGGTCGAGCCAGCAGAACGCCGCGATGAGGAGCGGGACCGGGAAGGTGGCCAGGCCCAGGCCGACCAGGAAGCCTTCCGTTCCGGTTTCGCGGCGGACCATGCCGATGATGAACACGCCGGAGAGGGCGAGCAGGGACACCAGGGCGACGGCGCGGAGGGTTTTGTTGTGCCAGGGGGCCGATCGCCGGCGCGGGTACGAGATACCCGGGGCGTCCGGGGGCGTCGAGGTGTGCGGGGCGGGTGCGTACGCCGGGAGGGGCGGCTGTGACGGGGACTGCGACGCAGGCGAGGGGGACGGCGGGTACGACGGGTGCACCTGTCGACCCTAACCAGAGCCGATCTGCCGGATAGGTCCTGCGGCCCGCGTACTCCGGACAGGTCCTGCGGCCCGTGTACGCCGAGCAGGTCCTGCGGCCCGTGTACGCCGAGCAGGTCCGGCGGCCTGTCTGGGGCGTGTCCGGTGGATCAGGGCCAGCCATGATCCACCGGACACCAACCGCGACAAGACCGGCTAACAAAGCACTACTAGGCGCCGCGGCGGCGGAAGAGCAGGTCGTGGACGATGTGTCCCTTGTCCAGGCCCTGGCCTTCGAACCTGGTGAGCGGGCGGAAGTCGGGCCGGGGGGCGTACCCCTCGTGGAGGTTCTCCAGCGTCGGCTCGGCGGAGAGGACCTCCAGCATCTGCTCGGCGTACGGCTCCCAGTCGGTCGCGCAGTGGACGAGGGCGCCGGGTGCGAGCCGTGTGGTGGCCAGCGAGACAAACTCCGGCTGGATCAGGCGGCGCTTGTGGTGGCGCTTCTTCGGCCAGGGGTCGGGGAAGTAGACGCGCAGGCCGGCGAGGGAGGCGGGGGCGAGCATCTCGCGGAGGAGGATGATCGCGTCGCCGTTGGCCACCCGGATGTTGGACAGATCGTTCCGCTCCGCGAGACCGAGCAGATTGCCCTGGCCGGGAGTGTGGACGTCGCAGCCGAGGATGCCGGTGTCCGGGTCGGCCGCGGCCATCTGTGCCGTGGCCTCGCCCATGCCGAAGCCGATCTCCAGCACGACCGGCCGGCCGTCGAAGAACGCGTCCAGATCGATACGGGAGAGCCCGTCGATGTCCAGGCCCCACTTGGGCCACAGGCGGCGCAGCGCGTCGGCCTGGCTGGGGGAGACACGGCTGCGGCGGGGCTGGAAGGAGCGGATCCGGCGCTCGTGATGCGAGCCCGCGGGGTCGGCGGCGGGGCCGGTCCCGTCGGGGAACATCGGCCCACTGCGGCGGGGTGCGACGGAGCCGGCGGAGGCAGCCGGAACGGCCGGAGCGTCGGCTGCCACGGCGTCGGCTTCGGGGGACACGGTTGCGGGAGTCACGGTTGCGGCGGTGACGGGATTCTCGGACACAGTGTTTTGATTCTACGGATGGAGGGGTGGGGGTGGTCCTCCACGGTTCTCGAAGGCCCTTGAAGGTTCTCGAAGGTTCTCGAAGGTCCTGAGGTGCCGGATCTCCCTCCCAGGACCCCGGATCTCCCTCCCCGGACCCCCGGATTACCCGCACCGCGCGGGCTCCTGCGGCCCGCCTCCAGCATCCCGCCCCTCAGCCCCGCACATGCCCGCCGGCCCGTATCCCGTATTTCAGCCGGGGCGCCGCCAGCGCCCACCCCGCATCCCGGGCCTCACCCCCGCAACACCCCCAGCACCCGCCCCGCCACCTCCCGCCCGATCGGCAGTGATGCCGTGGCTGCCGGGGACGGGGCGTTGAGGACGTGGACGATGCCGGGGGATTCGGCGAAGAGGAAGTCGTCGACGAGGGTGCCGTCGGGGAGGACGGCCTGGGCGCGGACGCCGGACGGGGACGGGAGCAGGTCTTCCTCGCGGGCGGCCGGGAGCAGGCGGCGGACTGCGTCGGCGAAGGCGCGCCGGGAGAGGGAGCGGCGCAGCTCGCCGGCGCCGTAGCGCCAGTGGCGCTGGGCTATCCGCCAGGCGCCGGGGAAGGCGAGGGTCCCGGCCAGCTCGGCGGGGTGCAGGGTGCGCCAGTCGTAGCCCTCGCGGGCCAGGGCGGGGACGGCGTTCGGGCCGATGTGGACGGCGCCGTCGATGCCGCGGGTGAGGTGCACGCCGAGGAACGGGAAGGCCGGGTCGGGGACGGGGTAGACGAGGCCGCGGACGAGGGAAGCACGGTCCGGGGCGAGGGTGAAGTACTCGCCGCGGAAGGGGATGATCCGCATGCCCGGAGGGTCGCCTGCCAGGCGGGCGATGCGGTCGCAGTGCAGGCCGGCGCAGTTGACCAGGGCGCGGGCGCGGTAGACCGTGCCGGCGGCCGTACGGACCGCCACCCGGCCGGGGCGGCGGCCGATGGCGGTGACTTCTTCGCCGTAAGCGATCCGGGCGCCGGCGTCCATGGCGAGGCGGGCGAACGTCCGGGCGACCGCGCCGAAGTCGCAGACGCCGGTCGTGCCGACATGGATGGCGGCCAGGCCGCGCACCTCCGGCTCGTACTCGGCTATCTGGGCGGGGCCCAGCTCGCGCACCGGCAGCCCGTGCTCGCGGCCGCGCTGGATCAGGCCGTGCAGCCGGGGCAGTTCGGCGCGGTTCGTGGCGACGATCAGCTTGCCGGTGACCTCATGGGGGATGTCGTGTTCCGCGCAGAACTTGACCATTTCCGCCGAGCCCTGGAGGGCGAAGCGGGCCTTGAGCGAGCCGGGCGGGTAGTAGATGCCGCTGTGGATCACGCCGCTGTTGCGTCCGGTCTGATGGCGGGCCGGTCCCGGCTCCTTCTCCAGGACCACGACGCGCGTGCCGGGCGCGGCACGCGTGATCGCATCGGCCGTGGACAGTCCGACGATGCCGGCACCGATCACCAGCACATCGCAGTCGTACGCCGCCACTGCACCTCCCCAACCGCATGACCGCGGACCCGCCCATGGCCGCGGACCCGCGCGTCATCGCCCACGACGTACTCCATCATGACGGCCACCACTGACAATGCGGCAATGACAAGCGGTGAGGGCGCCGCCACCGCATGCGGTGGCACGCGGTGCGCGATGTGACGCTGCATGCCCGTGCCCGACACCATCGCCGCGATGTCACCCGCCGCAGCGCCGCCCGCCGAAACCGAAGCCGCATGCTCACGCCGCACCGGCACGCGGCCCCGAGACCGACGCGAAGCCCCCGGCCCCAGCCGCCCGGCGCCCACCCCCGCCCTCGTCCCGCTCTACGCCGGCGCCGCCAGCAGCGGCCGGGCGCGCTCGCGCAGCTCCACCACCCGGGGCTCGTCCCCGTACGGCTCCAGGCGGTGCAGCAGATCGCGGACGTACTCGGTGGTGCGGGCCGAGGAGATCCGGCCGGCCACCTCGACCGCGCGGGTGCCCGCCGCGCACGCCGCGTCCAGGTTGCCGGACTCCAGTTCGGCGACCGCCGAAACGACGAGGCGCAGCCCGTGGGAGCGGACGAACTCCTCGGTGGGGCGGGAGAGCGCCTGCTCGGTGAAGCGGCGCACCTGGCGCGGCAGGCGCAGATCCCGGTAGCACTCGGCGGCGTCCGCGGCGAAGCGCTCGTACGAGTAGAAGTCCAGCCAGGACGGGTCGGGGTCGCCGCTCCGCGAGCGCTCCAGCCAGCCCTCGGCGGCCTTCAGCGCCACCTCACAGGCGCGTGCCTCCCCCGCCTTCGCCTGCGCCCGCGCCTCCACCAGCCGGAAGAAGCTCATCGTGCGGGCCGTCGCGAGACCGCGGTTGCGTTCGAGGGCGGCCTGCGCGAGGTCCACGCCCTCGTCGGCGAAACCGCGGTAGGTCGCCTGGAGTGACATGGAGGCCAGGACATATCCCCCCAGCGGCACGTCGGCGGCCGCGCGGGCGAGCCGCAGCGCCTGGATGTAGTAGCGCTGCGCGGCCTCCTGCTGGCCCGTGTCGAAGGCCATCCAGCCCGCGAGCCTGGTCAGTTCGGAGGTCGCCCCGAAGAGCGCGCGGCCCACCTCGTCGCTGTACGACGCCAGAAGCAACGGCGCCGCGTCCACCCGGAGGCACTCCGGCACCATCGATGAACGCCAGTCCCCGCCACCGTACTTGGAGTCCCAGCGGCGCGCGTCCTCCGCCGCCTCGCGCAGCTTGGTGACATCGCTGTGGCCGACATGCTGCGGGATCCCGGCGTCCCCGGCGGCCGCGGCGTCCTTGTCGCGCGCCTCCGCGGCCTCCCGCGCCACCGAACTGTCCGCGGGAGATATCAGCCAGCGCGAGGCGGGAGTGGCGTACGCGCTGACGGCGAAGGAACCGGCCAGGCTCTGCCAGATGCCGCCGCCACCGGCCCGCCGCCCGGCCAGATCGAGTCGGTACAGCTCGGTCGCGGAGCGCACCGCCGCGCCCACATCGCGGGGGAATGCCAGGCCGACCTCGGGCGCCGGGTCCGCGTCGGCCAGGCCGATCTCGTGCAGCGGCACCGGCCGCCCGAGCTTGCTGCCGATCGCGGACGCGATCAAGTGGGGCGCGGCGCCTTGGGGCACCATGCCCTTGGAGACCCATCGCGCAACCGACGTCTTGTCATAGCGAAGCGTCAGTCCACGCTGCGCACCGAGGTCGTTGACCCGGCGCGCGAGTCCGGCATTGCTGATCCCCGCGAGGGCGAGAACGGTGCCGAGCTTTTCGTTCGGCCCGCGTATATCCCTGGACATGCGCACCCCTCGACACAGCGACAGCCTCCCCGGTACCCCGGGGCATGCGTCCACCCAGAGTAGTTCGCCGAATCCCGACCGTTAAGAGCCGGTGTCCCGGATGGCGAGATTCATGTTCAAACAGGGGTACGGGAATTGGCATGTGCTCCGGGTACGTGTGCCCGTGCGCCCGTCCGTGCGCGCTGCCCGCCCTCCCCCGGGAGCGCTTCCATGGGTCCTGCGTGGGTCGGCCCGCTGCACTGGATCCAGTGGGCTGGGGGACACCGCCACCTCATTCCCCGCGGGTGGCGGTCCGGTCCGGGAGGCGAAGCCCGCCTCCCGGACTGTCGCGCAGACCGGTCACCGGCCGGTCGCCTCACCGGTTGACGTGACACCCGAACGCGTCAACTGGGCAGCACGGAACGGACTTTGGCTGAAATGCGACGGGTGTTGTTTTCGCGCCGTCGCCAGCTAGGGGGCGCCCCGGGGGCCACACGGGGGGCCTCCCGGGGCCGTCGCGACCGCGCGCCGGGCCCGGCTCCACGACCGCCGCGCGGGTGTCCCAGGCCCTGTCCGCGCCGTCGCCGCGGCGTGAACCGCCGGTATACGGGCTCTCTTTGACGTCTCCTGTGCGCCCCCGCCATGGCAGCATGGTCCGCACAACAGCTTGGCAATCCGCTGTACGGGGAGGCCATTGGCCCCTCGGCGGACGGGATTCGGGTGGAGGCGGCGATGCGCTGGTTGGTGGGGTGGAGCAGTACCGCCACGGGGCCGGCCCCCACAGGGGAGAGTCGCACGGTCCTGCCCGTAGGCGCCCAACTCCTTTGGGGAGACCCGGATCCGCTGTGGGCGGTCGGCGACTGGCGGCCCGACGAGGTCCGCGTCGTACAGGCCGATCCCGAGACCCGGCTCGCCGTCTTCGGTGTCTGCGGTGCCACCAACGACCAGTTGCGGGTGGGGCTGTTCGCGGCCCGGGGCGGCGCGCTGCGCCACCTCACCGCCTGGCCGGGCAGCTACACCGCCGTCGTCCAGGTGGGGCGGCGCCTCACGATCACCGGTGATCTGGCCGGTGCCCGTCCCGTCTTCCACACCCCGTGGGCCGGCGGTACGGCATACGCGACCGCCGCCCTCCCGCTCGCCGACCTCATAGAGGCCAGCCTCGACGTCGGCCATCTGGCGGCGCTGCTGGCCTGCCCGGACGCCCCTGAGGCACTCGGCGCCGGCACCCCGTACGAAGGGGTCCGCCGGATCCCGCCCGGCCACGCGCTGGTGCTGCGCGGCGGCGCCAGCGACATCACCTCCTTCGAGCCGACCGCCTCGCTCGCCGTCGCGGCCCCCCAACTCGCCCCGGATCAGGCCGTGGACGGCGTCCGTGATGCCCTCATCGAGGCCGTCCGCGCCCGGCTGGCGGGCCCGCGGCACGCGCCCGACCCGGACGGGCTGGACAGCCTCGACCCCGGCCCGGTGCCCGGCATGGGACCGGCCGAGCGGCGCGCCGCGCGCGGCGGACCGGCCCCCGGCATCGGCGCCGACCTCTCCGGAGGCAGTGCCTCCGGAACCCTCGCCCTCCTGGCCGCCGGCCTCCCCGGCCAGCCCGGAAGGCTCAACGGCCACGGCGAACGGCTGCTCGCCGTCACCTTCAACGACCTTGCCACGAACGGCGGTCGGGCCTACCGCGAGGCCGAACTGGAGCGCGCCCGCAGCATCGCCGACAACCCGCGCCTGCACCACGTCGTCGTCGCGGCCGGCGAAGAGGCGCTCCCGTACGCGGACCTCGACAGCGGCCCGCTCACCGACGAGCCCGGCCCCTCGCTCATCATGGCCGGGCGCCACCGGCGGCGGCTGCTGGCCGGCAGCGCGGACCACTTCGTAGGGCAGGGCGCGCGCCCGGTGCTGGACGCCCACCCCGCCCGGCTCGCCGACCTCCTCATGGACCGCCGCCGACGCCACCTGCTGCGCCCGGTCACCGCGCTCGCCAAGGCAGACGGCCCTTCCGCGCAGTCCGTCCTGGTCCCCTTCACCGTCTACCGGGCCGCCCGCAAGCTCGCCCGTACGCCCTACGGCGTCGGCGTCGCCGATACGGCGCGCCGCCTCATGGAGCGGCAGTTCGCCGACGAACCGGTGACCGGCGGGGCCGTCGACGCCTCGCTGGCCGCCCTCGCCTGGTGCCGACCGGGGCCGGCGGCGCGCTGGCTCACGGGGGAGGCACTGGCCGAAATATCGGTTCGCCTCGGGGACGCGGCGACCCGCTCGCCCGCCGTGAGCCGCCCCGGGGAACGGCGCGCCCGCGCGGCACTGGCCCGCCAGGCCGCCGACCACCGCGTCTTCGAACAGGCCGCGGAGGTCCGCAACCAGCGTCTGCACGCGCCCTTCCTCGACAACCAGGTGGTGCTCGCCTGCCGCGCGCTCCCGGACACTCTCCGGGTGCAGCCGGGGGCGCGTGCGTCGGTACTGCGCTCGGTGCTCTCCGGGGCGGGCGTACGGGACCTGCCGTCCGGGTGGGGCGCCACCTCGCACGTCACCCACGGGGCGGCGGTACGGGCCGGACTGCGCAGCGCCGTCGGCGAGTTGGTGGCGCTCTTCGATGCGCCGCTGCTCGCCGATGCGGGGCTGGTGGAGGCGCGGGTGGTGCGCAAGGCGCTGCGCTCGGCGTCCGAGGGCGCTGCGCTGCCACTGGACGGCCTGGCGGAGCTGGTCGCCACGGAGCTGTGGCTGCGGCGGCTGACGGCACGGCGGGGGACGTGCTGGATGGGGGCGTCGGCGCCGCGCCAGCGGGCGGTCGCGGGTGGAGTGGTTCCCCGGGCGAGACTTTGAGCCGGGTTCCGATCCGTCGTCGGTTCGCTCCCGGTGGGGGCTTGTGTGGTCGATGGGCCCGCCTTCGGCGGGACCGGAGCCGGTTGTGGGGTGACCGCCGGTGTGCGGCACTCCCCGCCCCGCCGCCGGAACTCCCCCTCAACGACAACTGATCTGCGACCTCGCCCAATCCCCCAACGCCACCACATCAACCGGCGTCTCCGGCTCGACCACCAGCCGTAGCGTCTTACGGCCCGCCAGCGGGACATGCACCGGCACCGCCGGCTCCCCGCCGCGCACCACACCGGACCGCCACAGCCGCTCCCCGTCCCCGTAGACGGAGAAACGCAGCGCGCCCAGCCCCAGGCTGAGATCGTCGACGCCCACGAGAGCGTCGTACGCGGTGCACGGCCGGTTGAGGTCGATGAGCACCGAGGACGACGCGTGCACGGTCACGCCGTGCGGGTAGGTCGTGCCGTCGACGCTCGGCTGCTGCCGCTGCCACACCCAGCTGCTGCCGAACGCGCGCACCTCCGGCTTCGTGCCGTCGCCCGCGAAGTCGTAGTCCAGCGCGTTGACCCGGTACGGGATCGGGGCCGGTGCCGGGGGAGCCGGTGTCGGGGTGGGCTCGGGCGATGAGGGCGTCGGTTCGGGGGGCGGCGTCGGTGCCGGCTTCGGCGGAGTCGGTTTCGGGGTCGGTGTGGGCGTCGGTGTGGGCGTCGGCTTCGGTTCCGGCCGGGGCGCGGATACCGGCGGCGCCGGCGGCTTCGACGTGGCCTGCGAGGGCTTGGGCGACGGTTTCTGGGGCGCCGGCGGGGCCGATGGGGCCGACCGGTGCGGCTCGGCCTGTGTGTTCGGTGCCGGCTTCGGGGTGCCGATCAGCACCAGGGCGAGCGCCACACCCGCCGCCGCCACCATCCCCACCCCGACACCGGCCTTGACCGGCGCGCCGAGGCCCTCGCTCACGGCGGCGCCGCCCCCGCTCCCGGCTGTACCGGAACCGGCACCTCCGGCGGCCGCGGCCGCACCGGCCCCCGCCGCCGCACCCACGCCCGCGGCGCCGGCAGCGGCCACCTTGACGGCGTACCCGGCGGCGAACCAGCCGATGACCGCGACCGGCAGCACCGCACCGATCCGCTGATTGACGTCCGCGACCTCCATCGCGGCTGTACGGCACCGGGCGCACTCGTCGAGATGCTTGCGCAGCCCCCGCTCGGCGCGCACCCGCAGTCCGCCGCGGGCGAAGGCGCCGAGCCGGTCGGCGTACCGCGCGCAGTCGCCGGCGCCGGTCAGCGACTGGCTCACATGCGCCTGCAGATACGCCTGCTTGAGGCCCTCGCGGGCGCGGTGCGCCAGTACAGCGGTGGCGTTGGCGGTGAGCCCGAGCAGCGGGGCGACGTCGCTCGGCGACTCGTCCTCGATGGTGGTGTGCCACAACACCGTCTGATAGCGCTCGGGCAGGCTGCGGAAGGCCTGTACGGCCATGGACTGCTCGGCCTCGTGCATGGCGCGGACATCCGCGCCCAGGTCCAAGGTGTCCTCGTCCAGCGACGACCCGGCGGCGGACACCGCGAACACCGCGAAGTCCTCGACCAGTTGCTCCCGTTTCGTGGTTTTCGCCCACGCGGCGGCGACCCGGCGGACCGTCGTCAGGAGGTACGCGCGGACCGCGGAATCAGGCCCCGCGCCGCCGCGTACCGCCTGCAGCGTGCGGGCGAAGACCTCGCCGGTCAGGTCCTCGGCGGTGTGCGTGTCCCGGCAGCAGCTGCGTGCGTACCGCCGTACCGCCGCGGCGTGCCGGCGGTACATCTCCTCGTACGCGCTGTCGTCGCCGGCCCGCATGTTGGCGATCAACTGGCTGTCGGAGGGCGGGAGTTCGGCCACCTCGGTGCCGGTGGGCACTACGGGGCCGACAGCCGGGCCCGTCCTGCCGGAGCGCTCGCGCTGGGGCGGCACACTGTGGCTCTCCGGGCCGGCGGCGCGGTCGTGCCGCTCGGCGGGGCCGCGCGCCGGGGGAGTCGCCCCCAACGGTCCGCTCTGGCCGGGAACCTGCCCCGATGGCGCCCCCTGGGGCTGCCCCGCACCAGCGGCACCGGTCTCGCCGCCACGCTGCTCGTCCCGCCCGTCAACACTCATCGCCGAGGCCCCCGAACACGCCGTCACACCGGAACACCGCGCAAGCGTGCCACACCGATGGCCCAGGCTTCACTGCCCCTACAGGCATCCACTCATCCGAGGGGAACCCTTGCACGGCAGCCCAGACGTTCACTCGTACGGGGCACGTTTGCGGTCTTGCGCGGCGCGCCGTCACTCGCACGGAGCGCAATGCCACTCGTTCAGGGCACACCCCGCCAGACCGCAGGGCCGTACGGAAATCGGCCCCCACCGGTAGCCCGGCCGGCCTCTCCCGCTCTCGGCTTCGCTTGAGCGGGCGGACCGCCATCGCCCGGCGGGCCCACTCGCTGGGCTCGCCGGGACGGATCCGGCCGCCGGAACTCACCGGGCGGGGCGCGAGCGCAGCCCCTCCAGCAGAATCTCCAACAGGCGTGCGGACGCGGCCTGCTGATGGCCGGGGTCGGGCAGCGACGGCGCTCCCGTGGCGATCACCAGCAGAACATCGGCGACCGTCACATCGGAGCGCAGTTCACCGGCGGTCCTGGCACGCTCCACGAGCCGCCCGACGACCTCCAGCAGCGCCTGCGCGCCGGCGGTCTCCTCGGCCGCCGGTACGGCCTCCGGCGCATCCGCCGTGCCCCGCTCGCCCTCGGGCACGCCGCGCTGGGCGACCACCCGCAGATCGGCGGACGGGCCGTCCGCCCCCGGGGCCATCCGCTGTTGCGGCACCCGGGCCTCGGCAACGCCCTCCGGCGCGCTCACCCGCAGGATGCCCGGCGGCAGCAGCCGACCGGCACCCGAGGCGACCGACGTCCGCAGGAAGCGGGACAGCGCCGACCACGGGTCGTCCTCCTGGCCGAGCGCCGTACGCGCCTGGGCCGTCAGCCGTGCGGTCTCCTCCTCGGCTATCCGCCGGACCAGGACGTCCTTGCTCGGGAACCTGCGGTAGACCGTCCCGACACCGACCCGGGCCCGCCGGGCCACATCTTCCATGGGCGCGCCGTAGCCCAACTCGCCGAAGACCTCGCGCGCGGCCCGCAGCACATGTTCCAGATTGCGCTGGGCGTCCACCCTCAGCGGCGTGCTCCGGCCGCCGGGGCCGTGACCGGCCATCCCGAGACCGCCGTTTCCGCCGCCTCCCCCGTTGCTGCCGGCGCCGTTACCGCTGCCGTTGCCATTGGCGCCGTTGCCGTTACCGCTGCCCGATGTGTGCGTCGGAGCGACGGCTGTCGGCCATTGAGAGCCCTGAATATGCATATTGATCCCCCGGTAATGAACGTCTCCCCCCGGAGACTCCCCGCCCTGATGGTCGGGGCGTACCGACGAGAGGGTGCACCCCAACGAGATACGAACATAGTTGAGCCCGGGTCAAGAATGAAGGGGGTGTTCCGCACACTCCGCCCCCGATCGGCGCAACGGGCCCGATCCGCCCCGATTGCCTCCCCTCGTCTTCCCCGCCGCCAGCCCTCTGACCTGCGTATCTTCCGCTCCGTCAGCGGAACGTGACCGTCCGCCTCAAGAACCGCGCCGGGTCATACATTTCGACGAGCCTGTGGACAAAGGCGCGCCGGGGGTGCGTCATGGAGGCAGTGCTGTGCTTTCCCGGGGGCGCAGCGCCCGAGGGTGACCGTGCCGCCGGCCGGCCACCGGATCGGTGCCGCCCCGGGCCCGGTCGACATCGCGAGGAGAACCTCTGTGAAGGCTGTGTCTTCAAAGTCTTCAAACGACGTGGCGCGCATTCTCGTTGTCGGTGGTGGCTACGTGGGGATGTACACCGCCCTGGGCCTGCAGCGGAAGCTGAAGCAGGAGCTGCGGCAGGGCACGGTCGAGGTCATCGTGGTCGACCCCGAGCCGTATATGACGTACCAGCCCTTCCTGCCCGAGGCAGCGGCCGGCTCCATCTCGCCGCGCCATGTCGTCGTACCGCTGCGCCAGGTGCTGCCGCAGTGCACGGTCGTCATCGGCGAGGTCACCGCCATCGACCACAGCGAGCGGAAGGCCACGATCAAGACCCTGGCCGCCGAGGAGACCGGCGACGGCGCCATCGGCGTGGCGTACGACGAACTGGTCCTCGCGCCGGGCTCGGTCTCCCGCACCCTTCCCGTTCCGGGGCTGGCCGATTTCGGTATCGGTTTCAAGACCGTCGAAGAGGCCATCGGGCTGCGCAACCACGTCCTCGAACAGCTCGACATCGCGTCCTCCACCCGCGACCCCGCGGTCCGCGACGCGGCGCTGACCTTCGTCTTCGTGGGCGGCGGATACGCGGGCGTGGAGGCGTTGGCCGAACTGGAGGACATGGCCCGCTACGCCTCCCGCTACTACCACAACATCAAGCCCGACGACATGAAGTGGATCCTGGTCGAGGCGACCGGCCGGATTCTCCCCGAAGTGGGCCCGGACATGGGCCGGTACGCCGTACGCGAGCTGCGCGGACGCAATATCGACGTACGGCTCGACACCCGGCTGGACTCCTGCGAGCACCGCGTCGCCGTGCTCAGCGACGGCGCCCGCTTCCCCACCAGAACCCTGGTGTGGACCGCGGGCGTCAAACCGCACCCCATCCTGGCCGCGACCAAACTGCCGCTGAACGGCCGTGGCCGCCTCAAGTGCACCGCCGCGCTCCAGGTGGACGGCGTCGAACACGCCTGGTCCGCCGGTGACGCGGCCGCGGTCCCGGACCTGACGGCCGACCCGCCCGCGAAACCCGACGAGCCCCCAGCGGAGTGCGCGCCCAACGCGCAGCACGCCCTCCGGCAGGCGAAGGTGCTCGCCGAGAACGTCGCCGCAGCGGTGCGCGGTGGCCCGATCGAGGACTACGCCCACAAATACGCCGGATCGGTGGCCTCGCTGGGCCTCCACAAGGGCGTCGCGCATGTCTACGGGCGCAAACTGAAGGGCTATCCGGCATGGCTGATGCACCGCGTCTACCACCTCAGCCGGGTGCCCACCTTCAACCGCAAGGCGCGGGTGCTCGCCGAATGGACCCTCGCGGGCCTGTTCAAACGTGAGATCGTCTCGCTCGGCTCGCTGGAGAACCCGCGCGCCGAGTTCGAACTCGCCGCGGGCACCGGGCGCCACAACGAAGCCAGCTGACGCGCGCCGCCCAGCCGGTCGCCTGATGTCCGGTTGACCTGCTGTCAGTCACCGGGTCACCCGAATGGACCGCAGTGCGGAACTTCCCGTCGGGTCCCCGGCGTCTGACGGATGTCAGTCCGGTCGGCCACACTGGACGTGTGACCATGGGTGGGCTCGTATCTGCAAAGAGTGACAATCACGAGGATTCTGGACGTTTGCTGCATTCCGCCAGAGGGCGCCGAGAGCGCCCCCAGCCGACAGTCCCCCAGCCTTCGGCCGGGCGGTACCCCCAAGCCGACGGCCCGACCCCGCGCGACGACGCGAAGTAAGAGGTACACCTCCGTGATCTTCACGCGCTGGAGCGCCAAACTCCCCGGCACACAGCGGCGCGCCGCCGCCCGGTCCGACCGCGCCGCGCCACGCCCCGCGTCCGCCACGCCGGCCACCCCGGCCGCCGAGGCCCCGGCCGACCCGCCCGAGGCCGCGGACGCCACACCGGACGGCCCGACCGCCGCCGGCTCCGGCGCCGTGCCCGCGGCCCGCGCCGCGCACGCCGACCACCCCGAAGCGGCCGCCTCCGAAGAAGCCGGCCCTCTGGGCCTGCCTCCCACGGTCGACGCGCTGTCCGTCCACGACATCCTCGGCACCATCCCCGCCCTGGTGGCCGTCGTCTACGGCCCCGAGCACCGCATCGCGTACGTCAACGGCGCCTACGCCGACGTCTTCGGCCGCCGCCCGGCCGGACACACCGCGCGCGAAGCCCTCCCCGAGCTCGACGAACTCGGCCTGCTCCCGCTGATGGACCAGGTCCTGCGCAGCGGCAAGCCCCGTACGGTCAAGTCCCGCAAGGTCCCCGGCGCCGCGGGCTCCGACCGCTCCCGCGACGGCTACTACACCTTCACCTGCACCCCCATCGAGGTCGCCGCCAGCGGCCCGGCCCCCGACCCGGAGGTCGCCTGCGTCGCCCCGCACAAGGGCGTCCTCGTCTTCGGCGCCGACGTCACCGACCAGATCGAATCCGCCGAGCGGCTGCGGGCCAGCGAAGCCCGCCAGCGCGAGGCCGCGGTCACCCTCCAGCGCTCCCTGCTCCCCCAGGAACTGGAGCAGCCCGACGACCTGCGGGTGGCCGCCACGTACCAGCCCGGTGGCACGGACGCCGCGGTCGGCGGCGACTGGTACGACGTCATCACCCTCGGCGCCGGCCGTACGGCCCTGGTCATCGGCGACGTCATGGGCCGCGGCGTCCGCGCCGCCGCCGTCATGGGCCAACTCCGCACGGCCGTCCGCGCCTACGCCCGCCTGGACCTGCCACCCCACGAGGTCCTCCAGCTCCTGGACGGCCTGGCCGCCGAGATCGACGCCAGCCAGATCGCCACCTGCGTCTACGCCGTCCACGACCCGAACGAGGGCCGCCTGGTCTACGCCTCGGCCGGCCATCTCCCCATCCTGGTCCGCGACGCGGACGGCACCGTCCGCCGCGCCGCCGAACCGACCGGACCGCCGCTGGGCACCGGCGGCTGGTTGCACACGTCGGGCTCGGTGCCTCTGGGCCCTGGATCCAGTGCCGTCCTCTACACGGACGGCCTCGTGGAGCGCCGCGACAAGGACATCGACCACGGTGTCGAGGCCCTGGAGCGGGCCTTCGCCGGCGCCACCGGCGCCCCCGACATCGTCTGCGACCGCCTGCTCCGCGCCCTCGGCATCACCGTCACCCACGACGACGACGTCGCCATCCTGGTCCTGCAACACCCCGAACGCACCGGCCACGACGCCGAGCTGTTCCACAACGCCGCCCTCGAACTCCACGGCGGTACGGAAGCGGCTCCGCGCGCCCGCGCCTTCGCCTCCGGCGTCCTCGCTTCGTGGCGCTTCTCCCCGGAACTTCACGACCTCGGTGTCCTGGCCGCCAGCGAACTCGTCGCCAACTCCCTGCAACACGGAACGCCCCCCATGCGTCTCCGCCTCCGCCGCACCGACCGCCGCCTGATCATCGAGGTGACCGACGGCGACGACCACCTCCCCCGCCGCCGCCGAGCTGAACCGGCCGACGAAGCGGGCCGCGGCATCTCCATCGTCGCGACCATCGCCTCGTCCTGGGGCTCTCGCAGAACCCCAGGCGGAGGCAAAGCGGTGTGGTGCGAATTCGCACTACCTCGGGGGTAGAGGCCCCACTCCGGCCGGTGGCGCATCACACGGCTGCGGCCACCTGTTCCGGAGCCTCGGCCCGCGGCACCGGAACCGCCACCGGCGCCCGGTGCGGGTTGTCCTGTACCGGGCCGAGCATCCGGCCCAACCGCAACGCCAACCCCGTGATCCCCAGCGCACACAGCACCAGCATCCCGATGTACGCCACGTACATCCCATGCCCCACCATCAACGCACCCACCGCCGGCCCCACGGCCAACGCCAACTGCTTGACCAGCGCGAACGCCGAGTTGTACTGCCCGATCAGCGATGCCGGCGCCAGATCCGCCACCAGCGGCGCCAACGTCGGCGACAGCATCGACTCACCTATACCGAACAGCGCGTATGTCGAGATCAGCAGCGTTGTCGCCACTACCTGCGCACCGTGCACCAGACCGGACAGCCCGGCCGCTATCCACGCCACGGTCCAGATCATCCCGACCAGCGCCATGACCCGGCTGCGCCGCCGCCGCTCGACCAGTTTGAGCACCACGAACTGCGCCACCACGATCGCCGCCGTATTCGCCGCCAGCGCGATGCCGAGAGTGGCCGGCGGGATCCGGGTGACCTCGGTGGCGTACGCCGCGAGGCCCGACTCGAACTGCCCGTAGCAGGCGAAGAACAGCACAAAGCCGAGAACACACAGCCACACCATCCGCCGGTCGGCGAACAGTGCCCGCCAGGCACCCTTGGCCCGCTCCTCGGTCGGCACCGCATCCTCGACCTTCGGCATCCGCGGCAGCCGTACGCTCGCGATCGCCGCACCGAGCACCAGGAACATCACGGCCTCGATGGCGAACAGCCGCACAAAGCTCGACGCATGCGACTCGTCGACCAGCAGCCCGCCGACCAGCCCACCGACACCCAGACCGAGGTTGTTCAGAAAGAACTGGGTGGCGAACGCCCGCGACCTGGTCACCGTCGTCGAACACCACACGATCATCGTCGCGAGGGCCGGCTGTATCACCGCTATACCCGCACCGAGTGCGATGGCGGACGCGATGACCAGCGGCTCCGCGGCGGACAGCCCGAGCCCCAGCGCACCGACGGCAGCGGAGACCGTACCGACGATGGCCACCGGCAGCGGACCACGCCGGTCGATGACCCGACCGGTCAGCGGCAGAACGACCAGTGCGGACACCGCGAGCATCGCCAGCACCACTCCGGCCGTACTCGCACCAAGATCACGCACCTTCGCCACATAGACGTACAGATACGGAACCGTGAAGCCGTTGCCGAACGCGCTCAGTGCGTTCCCCAGCTGGATCCGGCGCAGCGCGGCGCCCATCGCGGTGGTCACACTCACCTACCTAGGTCATGTCGTAAGACGAATAAGAGGACGAACCCACGAGCCGCAGCAGCCACCCGGCGAGACCGACAGTCCGAGACCGGACAGTCACACCCTGAAGACTTCAACTCTAAAGTTCGAAGCTAAAGAGTACATGGAGAAGGACTTCAACGCCAATGACTTCCATGCCATACTGCGCCGCATGCCTGAGCCCTCAGATGCGGCCGCCGACGCAGCCGAGCCGAGCCTTGAGGAACAGATCGCGGCCTACCAGCGCGAGTTCCAAGACCTCGACCCCCAGGTGGAACAGGTCGTCTCCGCACTTCAGCGCCTCAATCGGCGGATGAACGTCGCCTACGGACGGCAGACGGCCACCCTCGGAATGAGCAACGCCGAATGGGAGGTCCTCAAAGCCCTGGTCCTGTCCGGCGCCCCCTACCGACTGGGCCCCGGCGAACTCGCCAAACGCCTCGGCCTCACGCCGGCCGCCATGACCCACCGCATCGACCGCATGGCGAGCGAGGGCCTGGTCACACGCGAGCGCGACGAGAACAACCGGGTTCGCGTCATCGTCGAGCTGACCGACGAGGGCCGCGAGAAGTGGCTCGCGGCGATGCGCCTGGCATCGGTCTTCGAAGGAGACCTCCTCCAGGACCTCTCCGGCGACGAACGCCACCTCCTGGGTGAGGTGCTGACCCGCCTGCTGCGCCGAGTGGAGGACGCCCAACCGGATGCCGGCGGACGACTGAAGGACCTCGACTGACTCAAGTTGACACGGGTCTGACCCATCCGTAGTGTTCTCCGAGTTGCCACGGAGCCGTAACGGTTCTGCGGTAGCCATCCCGCCGCCTCAGCGGCACACCACTACTGCACGGCCCCTCACCGGGATGAATTTCGGCATGCCGAATTTCGATTCCACCGACTCGATTTGAGTCACCGAGGAATTCCGCTAAAGTAGTGACCACGCCGAAAGGCAAACCCCGCCGACGGGGAATCGGAACTGAATTCGAACCGGCAACGGAACGAAATCGGATCTGATAGAGTCGGAAAGACCGAAAAGCGAAAGCCGGACGGTCAACCCCGCTCCAACAGGGGGCCGGAGACGGAAACGAATCTGGTAAGGTTGGAAACGCGAAGAAGCCGAAAGGCCGAATCGCACCGGCGAAATCAGGACCGCGAGGATCTGATAGAGTCGGAAACGCAAGACCGAAGGGAAGCGCCCGGAGAGCCTGGTGAAACAGGCACAAAGGAAGCGTCCGTTCCTTGAGAACTCAACAGCGTGCCAAAAGTCAACGCCAGATATGTTGATACCCCGTCTACCGGAAACATCCGGG